>CAMNJD010000542.1 GCA_946540705.1 uncultured Ruminococcus sp.
TGTAAAAGTCGTTGCTTATAGTAGTTTTAAGAAACTTCTATATGAGCGCAATCTTTCAGGAGACTCCTGATATTTTTTGCAATTTAATCAGCCGATCACACGAACGCGGATCACATCGCCGATCGTCTTCAGTCCGTCAATGACGTCCTGAGAAATATCACCGGTCACGTCGATCATCGTGTAAGCATAGTCCTTACGGCTTGCATTTACCATGTTCTCGATGTTCGCACCGGCCTTGCTGATTGCCCCGGTCAGGGAAGCGATCACACTCGGCACATTTTTGTGCAGCACGCAGATTTTCTTGCCGACAGCGTTCATCTCAGCGTTCGGGAAGTTGACGCTGTTCTTAATGTTGCCGTTTTCAAGGTAGTCAACAAGCTCCTTCGCAGCCATTGCAGCGCAGTTGTCCTCTGCTTCCTCGGTCGATGCGCCAAGGTGCGGAATTGCGATAACACCTTCCATACCTGCGGTCTTTGCGTTCGGGAAGTCAGTGACGTACTTGCGAACCTTGCCGGACTTCAGCGCAGCCTCCATTGCCTCATCATCGACGAGCAGATCGCGGGCGAAGTTCAGGATAATGACGCCGTCCTTCATCATAGCGATTGTCTCAGCATTGATCATCTTTTCCGTGCTGATGCTCGGGTCATCGTTCTTGACAAGCGGTGTGTGGACACTGATAATATCGCAGTTCTTGAAAATCTCCTCACGGGTCTTGACATGGTGGATTGCTCTGGAAAGATTCCAGGCAGCCTCAACCGAGATGTACGGGTCGCAGCCGTAGACCTCCATGCCGAGGTTGATCGCCGCATTGCCGAGCGGGCCGCCAATTGCGCCGAGGCCGATGATACCGAGCTTCTTGCCCTTGATCTCAGTGCCTGCGAACTTGGACTTGCCTTTCTCGACCAGCTTTGCGACATTCTCGTCGTCCTTCACGGTCTGTACCCAGTTGATACCGCCGACGATATCACGGGAAGCAAGCAGCATGCCGGCCAGTGCCAGCTCCTTCACGCCGTTGGCATTTGCGCCCGGTGTATTGAAGACAACAACACCTTCCTGTGCAGCTCTGTCAAGCGGAATGTTGTTGACACCGGCGCCTGCTCTTGCAATCGCGAGCAGATTGCTGCCGAACTCCATTTCGTGCATGACAGCAGAGCGGACAAGAATTGCATCCGGATTCTCAACACTGTCAGCGACCTGATAGTTGTCGCCGAGCTGTGCCAGGCCGACCGGAGAAATTTTATTCAAAGTCTGAATCTGAAACATGGGAAAAACATCCTTTCTTATCAGTTAGCGGATACAGAAATACAGCACAGTCAAACCGATTGCAATGAACCAAAAAACAATACTGATCAGCAAGACCGGACTGACTCGCATCGGGGTTTGAGCAAGCGGATGCCCCGCAAGGAATGCTTCTCTGGGATGATCACCAAAATAAGTAACGGTTACTCTGCCGCCCAAATCCAGTTCTGGATATTTGGATAAAGCGGAACGCGCAATCTGATTATGCAGCCGAACCTGCAATTTGGTACCATCGGGTAAATCAATACCAATGATCGGAACAACAATGCCGGCGACAGCATTCATCGCAGCAACTGCCAGATTGGAAGAACGGACATTCCGATGTCCGATGACCTCTCCCTCTGTAAAGTGCGGATTTCTGTAAACAGTTTTCTGCTCCCAGATCCCATAAATCAGTGTACCGATTCCACCCGACAGAAATACCAAAAGCCAAATCATTATGCGTTCTCTGCCTCGAACTTCTTCATGAACTCGACGAGCTTCTCAACGCCCTCGATCGGCATTGCGTTGTAGATCGAAGCGCGCATACCGCCGACAGTTCTGTGACCCTTGAGGTTCTCGAAGCCGGCAGCCTTTGCCTCAGCAACAAACTTCTTGTCGAGCTCCTCGTTGCCGGTGATGAACGGAACGTTCATCAGGGAGCGATCCTTCTTCTCTACAGTGCCCTTGAACAGCTTGCTCTGATCGAGGAAGTCATACAGAATCTTTGCCTTCTTCTCGTTGTGAGCCTTCATGCCCTCAAGGCCGCCCATCTTCTTGATCCACTTGAAGACCTTGCCGCAGATGTAGATGCCGTAGCAGGGCGGAGTGTTGTACAGGGAATCATTATCAGCCTGAATCTTCCAGTCGCACATGGTCGGGCAAGCCTTGAATGCAGGGCCGTCAGCGATCAGATCCTCACGGACAATGACGATCTGCACACCGGCAGGGCCGACGTTCTTCTGCACGCCGCCGTAGACAACGCCGTACTTGCTGACGTCGATCGGCTCAGACAGGAAGCAGGAGGAAACGTCCGAAACGAGAATCTTGCCCTTCGTGTTCGGGAGCTGCCAGAACTTCGTGCCATAGATGGTGTTGTTCTCGCAGATATAGACATAGTCTGCATCCTCCGGAATATCCAGATCAGAGCAATCCGGAATATAGGAGAAGGTCTTATCAGCAGAGGAAGCAACTCTGACGACCTCGCCGTACTTCTCTGCCTCAGCAGCAGCCTTCTTTGCCCACTGGCCGGTGATGATGTAAGCAGCCTTGCCGTTCTTCATCAGGTTCATCGGAACCTCAGCAAAGACCAGCGATGCGCCGCCCTGCAGGAAGATGACCTTGTAGTTATCCGGAATGTTCATCAGGTCGCGGAGATCCTTCTCTGCTTCCTTGATGATCTGATCGTAAGCCTTGGAACGGTGGCTCATTTCCATGACGGACATACCGGTTCCGCGGTAATCCATCATTTCGTCTGCTGCTTCCTTCAGGACTTCCTCCGGCAGAACAGCCGGGCCTGCACTGAAATTGTACACTCTGCTCATTGGTAATAGCCTCCATTATTCATATTTCGGATTCAGAATAGCCAAAGGGATAGAGAATCCCCCCTGATATTCTTACTTATTAGTATACTATTTTTTACCCCGGATGTCAAGGGGTATTCTGAAACATTGTGAAAAAAATAACGATTTTATGGAGGCGTCACAAAATTATTCGTCTTTTGTCAGAACTTTCTTGTGAAAGTAGAACTTTCCGCAGCCCGGGCAGGTCATCTGTCTGGTGCGGTTGATATGCGGTGCAAAAAAGACCTGATAATACTTGGGAATCCAGACCTCGCCGCACTTGCCGCACTTGTAATATCCGGCGATCTGTTCGATTTTCAATGCAGCGAACATGCACGGGAAGAACTGCACAATCGCCGCGGCGACCAGCACAACCCGCAGCCATGTGCTCATCTGCACAAATGCCGCAACTAAAATTGCAGTGAACAAAAACAAACTCGAAATACAGCCCAGAAACACCTCCATATGCAGCAGCATCCTGTCGTTCTGTTCTTTTGCCTGACGCATTTCAAGCATGGTCTTTTCCGCGATTTCCTTGTAGTTTTTCATAGCGATTCTCCTTCCGTTGAGCAGGTCATTGACGGTGATGTCCAGTTCAGCGCAAAGGTCGAGCATGATCGAGGAATCCGGCATATTCTTTCCGGTCTCCCATTTGGATACAGCGCGGTCGGAGACATTCATTTTCTCCGCAAGCTGTGCCTGTGTCATGCCCCGTTCCTTGCGGCATGCCGCGATGAATCCGCCAATCTGAATCTGATCCATATTCGTCAATCCCTTTCGTTTGTGATTGGAGCAGCGTCTCTCGCTGTTCCTGCTCATAGGATAGCACAAATCGCTCAAAATGTACACGAACCGCTGGTTGAGTTACGTATTTACGTTGTTTTCAGCTTCAATTCCCGCGCCGCTCTGCGTGCCTCCGCCTCCCGCAGCGACATCGGACAGCCGCAGTAATCCTGCCGGTAGAGCTCATACTGCGCCGAGAGCGCGACCGACCGCGCATATCCGCCCTGCTTTTTGAAGTCGGAGGGCAGGTATTCCACACCGCTCCCCTGCACCAGACGTTCTCCGCATGCATTGATATACGGGGCGTTCTTATGCGGGCTGACCGTGAGGGTTGTCGTCACATAGTCGCAGTGATACAAGGCAGCAGCACGAACTGCCTCCCGCATCCGCTGCTCGATGCACCGTTCACAGCGCTCCCCCATTTCCGGCGTATCCTCAACGCCCCTGACCGCCTCCCAGAAAGGAGCGTCATCGTAAGGCGGAGCCAGCAGCGTGATCGGATGCGGGTGCGGCAGCTCTGCAAGAAGCTGCTTCTGCGTTGCAAGCCGCCGTTCAAACTCCTCTGCGGGCGCGATATTCGGATTATAGTAGAACAGTATGATTTCAAAATAAGGGACGAGCTGTTCGAGTACCGCCGTGCTGCACGGCCCGCAGCAGCTATGCAGCAGCAGTCTCGGTACTGATCCTGCCGGAATTGCAGCGATCATCTGCTCCATTTCCGTGTGATACTGCCGCTTCATTCCGCATCACCCCCGATTCGCTCAGCCTCATATTCCCAATTATCGGCATCCTTTTTATACATCGCAGACAGGCTGTATGTATCATTTTCATCGTCCAGACCTGCCTGTATCAGCATGAACACTGTAGAATCAGCAAATGTTAGCTGAAACTCTGTTACAATAATCTGCTGTACGAGCGTACCGATTTCCGGAAGATTCTCCTCCTCATCGGCCGGCATTTCACGCAGCACCGCCTCAGCGAGCTTTCTCAGAATCCCGTCTGCATTCCGGTAGGCGAAATTCAGCATGCGAATGATCTCTGTGTCCTCACGCCCAGTATATCCGTAAACCGTCAGACATGAGGGTGCGGCACAGCCGAATTCCGGCAGCGTTATGTCATTTGCAGTCAGCGTTTCTGTAAAGCGGTCATGACTGGCAGAGATCGAGCCGAACAAAGCATCAGTCAGCGTGATTTCCTTCACATTTTCAGAACGGTATCGTTCCTGCTCAGCTTTTTCGCGCCGAGATTTCCGAATACTGTTCATGAAGGACAGCACGGCAATGACGATAAACGGAAGGAACAGCAGAAATATAAACAGCAGTCCATTATGTATTTCGATCATATGTATGCTCCTATCTATAACAGAAAAGGACGGGATTCCCGTCCTTTTCGCGATTATTCAGCAGAAATCAGATAATAGTATACGGGCTGTCCGCCGTGCAGAAGCTGAATATCATACTTTCCGCCGAACTTCGTATTCAGATGCTCATATAGCTGCTGTGCCTTTTCCTCGGTCACATCGGCACCGTAAATCAGCGTGATGTAGCTGGTATCGCCCTTGATGAGCTTCTTTGTCAGCTTATAGGCTGCCTTGTTGACATCCTTTTCCGTGAAGGCCAGCTTGCCGTTTTCGAGAGCCAGCACATCCTTTTTCTTGATCTTCTGACCGTCAAGCTCGGAATCCCGGGCCGCAAATGTCACCGCGCCGGAGGAAACCCGTTCAAACGCCTTCGTCATCTGCGTGCGGTTCTCGTTCACATCGGCGGATTCGTCGAATGCAAGCATTGCGGAAATACCCTGCGGAATCGTCCGTGTCTGAAGCACGCAAACATTGCGGTTTGCGAGATTGATTGCCTGCTCGGCCGCCATGATGATATTTTTATTGTTCGGAAGGACAAAAACAGTCCGTGCCGGCGTGGCGTGAATTGCGCGGAGGATATCGTCTGTCGAGGGATTCATCGTCTGACCGCCCTTGACGACCTGATCAACGCCAAGATCAAGGAAAGTCCGTTCCAGACCGCCGCCGGCCGCGACTGCGACAAAGCCGAATTCCTTGGTCGGCTCGACCGGCACAACCTCCTGCTGCTTGACGATCTTTGCCTCCTTGACTTTGTTTTCGTGCTGAATGCGCATATTTTCGATCTTCGGCTTCGGATCGTTAATGAAATGGCCGAATTCGAGTGCCTTTGTCAGTGCCATGCCGGGCGTATCTGTATGCACATGCACCTTGATGATCTCGTCATCCTCAACGACCACAACACAGTCGCCGATTGTTTCGAGGTAGGCGCGCAGCACAGAACCGTCCACGGATGCATCATTCTTTTCGATGATGAACTCTGTGCAGTATGTGAAATTGATCTCCTCGTCATACTGTGCAACGGCGGCATTGAAGTCAATCTGCGGATCCGGAGCAGCGGCTTTCTGCTCAGCGGCTTCTTCCGGCATCGCTTCACCGCGGAAAGAAGCAAGCATGCCGCTGATGATAATACAGAAGCCCTGTCCGCCGGCATCGACTACATTCGCCTTTTTCAGCGCCGGAAGCATATCGGTTGTCTGCTTCAGTACATGGTTTGCCTCATCCAGCACACTCTGCCAGAATTCCTCTGTACTGAGGTTTTTCTCTGCGAGCTCCTTTGCCTTCTCGGCAGCCTTGCGGGAAACTGTCAGGATCGTACCCTCGGTCGGCTTCATGACAGCTTTGTAAGCACCTGCAACACCCAGTTCAAGCGCTTTTGCGAAATCTGCATTGCCGGCTGATGTCAGCCCGGCCAGTCCCTTGGAAAAGCCGCGGAACAGCAGCGAGGTGATAACACCGGAATTTCCGCGTGCGCCTCGGAGCATAGCCGAAGCTGTCACATCCGCGACCTCGGATACAGTCACGGAATCCGGCAGAAGCTCCAGTTCCCGCTTTGCCGCACTGACCGTCATAGACATATTCGTACCGGTATCACCGTCCGGGACCGGATACACATTCAGTTCATCAACCGAACGACGCTTATTTGTGATGAGAATTGCGGCATGGATAATTGCCGCCTTCAGTTGTTTTCCGCTAATCAAAATACGCTCCTCCAATTCTTACGCACGGATGCCGTCAATATAAACATTGATCGCCGCCGGCTCAAAGCCGGTTGACTGCTCGACTGCATAGCGCACCTTATTCCGGATGCTGTCAGTGATCGCTGTCATATTCGCGCCCATGCCTGTCACGATATGCAGATCAATGACAAGCTGATTCTTTTTCATTCTCAAACGGATGCCGCGTCTGATATCCTCAGGAAACAGCTTGGTCTGGAGGGTCTCCAGCGGAGAAGTCTCTGTCAGATCCGCAACCCCGAAGCAGCCGGTAACGGTATGCTCGATCAGAGTATACAGATAGGCTTTTGTGACCCGGATGCTGCCAATATGGTTATCAATCATCATCATATCGGGACACTCCTTTCTATTTTATCATCCCTATTATAGCACAAAGCCGCAAAAAAAACAAGGGGGCATCAAAGAATTTTCGGGAAGCGGCGAAAAAGGCGGCGCTGGGCCTGCCTTTGCACCGCCTTATGATTCAGTCTGTGATGCCGGCGAACCGCTCGAACTCATACACCGGCATCGGTTTTGCGAAATAATACCCCTGAAACAGCTTACAGCCCATCTCGGACAGTGCCTCATACTGAAGCTGTGTTTCAACACCCTCAGTCAGAGCGGTAATGCCGAGTTCTTTTGACAGCGTGATAATGTTCTTCACGATCGTCCTGGCTTTCTCTGCATCCCCGGTCTTGCCGAGGAATTTCATGTCAATCTTCAGTACATCGACCGGCATGTCCTTGAGCATATTCAGAGAGGAATAGCCGCTGCCGAAATCATCCATTTCCACAACAAAGCCCAGCTCCCGAAACTGTTTCAGCATCTCCATACGTTTTTCTGCATCGTTCATCATCACAGTCTCCGTGATCTCAATGCGGAGCCTTGCCGGCTCAACGCCGTATTCCCGCACGAGCCTGCCGATTTCCGAAACGACGTCAATGAAATAAAAATCCTTCGGAGAAATATTCACGGAAATGAACAGGTCACGGTTCTGCCGCTGCCAGCGTGCCAGAATCTCACAGACTGAGCGCCACATATGCTTATCGACTTCGACGACCATGCCGTTTTGTTCAAACACAGGAATGAATGTCCCGGGAGACAGAAAGCCATGCTCCGGATGATTCCAGCGCGCAAGCGCTTCAGCGCCGACAATTCTGCCGCTGCTGTCGGCGATCGGCTGCAAATACGGACAGAGCTGACAGCTTTCGATCGCATCGGAAAGCTGAGCAGAGATCAACTGATTCCAAAGCAGCTTTTCACGAATCTCATTATTATAGTATGCGATATGAACATGGTACTCATCCTGAATCGTCAGCAGAGACAGGTGCGCA
>CAMNJD010000543.1 GCA_946540705.1 uncultured Ruminococcus sp.
TGGGGAATTTCGCGCTCTGCGGAGCGCGACCAGAGGGCACCGCCCTCTGGACTCCTGCAAGCCTTTGAAAAGGCTTGAGCGAAACTTTTGTTATGGGCTCAGCAAAAAGATGTTTGTGTTAACCAAAATTTGCCGATCACCCAAAAAGTTACATACCCAAAAAAATTACGTCAGACAGCATGGGGGCAAAATCAGCCGCTCCCGAAAACAGCCCGTGCTTCATCCGGCGAAGCACGGGCTGCGGTTATCTGAAATTATGCGTCCTCAGCGGGAAGATCCGGCTGAGGCAGCTCGTTTGTGACGGTCACACCGGCAGGCTCCGCGCCGAGTGCATCCTCGATCTCATCATAGACCGCGAACAGATCCTCTGCGCATTCCTCCAGCCGCTTGCAGATATGCGAATCCAGCTCCAGCGCATCCCGCAGCGTATTCAGTGCGCGGCGCTCCTCCGGCGCCTCAACTCCGTCGCAGAGAGCAAAGGAATACAGCTCCATGTAGACCTTGCGCTTGCTGGTCTCATTGAGCTGAGACATCGTAAAGCGGGCAGCAGCCGCAGCCGCGGCATCGAAGGTAAAGTCGGGCACGCCCAGTGCCGCTGCATACTCTTCGAGCAGTGTATCCTCCTCTGCGGTGACGATGCCGTCCTCCTCGATCAGCTCTGCGGCGAGCGTCAGAAATGCCTCTGCCTCGATCCGTTCAAATTCATGTAAAAATAACATGGAGTAATCCCTTCCTTTCCTCATTTCAGGGTGCTTGCCCGCAGGCAGGCTCCGCTTCCTTTAGTATAGCATAATCCCGCAAAAAAAGCAAGACCCTCTTGACGAACTGCTGCTGTTTGTGATATATTATAGTCATGAGTCAACCCGCAACAGAAAGGATGAATTATTATGTATCATTTTGATGTGGACCGTGCGATCGAGGATTGCTGCCGCTGGGTGCAGGACTGGTTTGCAGCGAACGGTGACGGCTGTCAGGCGGTGCTGGGCATTTCCGGCGGCAAGGACAGCTCGGTCTGTGCAGCACTGCTCTGCCGCGCACTGGGCGTACACCGCGTGATCGGCGTGCTGATGCCGCGGGGCGAGCAGCCCGATATTGACGATGCAAAGCTGCTCTGCCGGCATCTGGGCATCACCAATGTTACAATCAATATCGGCGCGGCCGCAGATGCAGTTGAACAGAGCGTCGCTGCGGTGACGCCGCTCTCGAATCAGACCGTCGTGAACATTCCGCCGCGTGTCCGCATGACGACGCTGTATGCAGTTTCACAGAGCGTCAACGGCCGTGTCGCGAACACCTGCAATCTTTCCGAGGACTGGGTCGGCTATTCCACGCGCTGGGGCGACAGCGTCGGCGATTTTGCGCCGCTCGCGAAGTTTACCGTCACCGAGGTAAAGGCGATCGGCCGCGCACTCGGCCTGCCGGCACAGCTCGTGGACAAGGTGCCGTCTGACGGCCTCTGCGGCAGGACGGATGAGGACAACCTCGGCTTCACCTACGCGGAGCTGGATGCGTATATCCGCGAGGGCATTGAGCCGCCCGAGGAGAAGAAGAATCTCATCGACCGCAAGCATAAGCAAAATCTGTTTAAGCTGGAAATGATGCCGGCATTCCCGTTTGAGCCGGAGGTCTGAGTACCCGCTGCGCACGAAATACCCCCTATCGTTCCGGTCCGGGAGGATAGGGGCATTGCGCTTTTTGCGCACTTTTGTGAAAATGCGGTATCCGTATTAGCTGCAAATGCACCGGAAAAAGGAGAATTACAATGTCGAAACGAATCCTGATTGCAGAGGACGATGAGGCGATCGCCGCACTGATCGGCATGAACCTGCGGGCGGCGGGCATGGAGCCCGTGATCTTCCATGACGGGGAAGCAGCAGCACAGTCGCTCCCCGCCGATCATCGCTACGATCTCGCGCTGCTCGATGTGATGATGCCGAAAAAAGACGGCTTTGCACTGTTTGCGGATATCAGACCATACGGCATCCCGGTCATCTTCCTGACCGCGAAGGATGATCTCGCCTCGAAGATCACCGGTCTGCAAAGCGGCGCGGAGGACTACATCGTCAAGCCGTTTGAGGTGCTGGAGCTGCTTGTGCGGATGGAAAAGGTGCTGAGCCGCAATCAGCAGCAGGACGATACGCTGCATGTCTGCGGGCTGGAGGTGCGGCTCAGTGAGCACCGGGTGCTGCGCGGAAATGCCGAGATCCCGCTCAAGCCGATGGAGTTTGACCTGCTGGTCGTGCTGGCGAAGCACCGGAATACCGCGATCTCGCGGGAGGATCTGCTGTCGCTGGTCTGGGGCGTGAACTACCTCGGTGAAACGCGCACGGTCGATGTCCATATCGGACAGCTCCGGAAGAAGCTGGGACTGCAAAAGCAGATCGTGACTGTGCCGAAAATCGGCTACCGGCTGGAGGAATAACGCATGAAGCTGCGCACGAAAATCTCGATGATCGCGGCGGCGGTCATTCTCGCGGCGGCAGCGGTCAGCGACGGCATCATCTGGACGATCTGCCGCAGGATGCTGATACGGGAGGCGGATCAGAACGCCTGCCGGCGGGTAGTCGAGATCTCTGCTGCGCTGGAGAATTATTCGTCGTCGCTCGGAAGCAGCACAAGTGATTCTGCGGTGTTCTATTATCTGAAATCGCAGGGCGATGCCTATACAGTCTGCATCCGGAACGGGGAGGAAGTGTACAACCAGACCGTCCTGACACCGGATGAGCTGATGAATGCAGAAAAAGAGCCCTATCCGCAGCCCGGCGCTGAACGGTTCTGGATGACCAAAAACGGCGTCCGGCTGCTGATCTCGCATACGCGCGCGATCGGCATATATGATGTGTTCTGCGTGACCGACACCGGCGAGCTGGAAGTGAAGCTGCAAAAGATTGCGCTCGGCATGACCGCGGTGCTGTTCGGCATTACGATCCCGGCGGTGCTGCTGCTGTATGTGCTGGTGCGGCGGTCGCTCCGGCCGATGAAGCAGCTCTCCGAACAGGCCAAGGCGATCGCGGCGGGCGCGTATGACCAGCGGGCGGCGACCGGCAGCAATGACGAAACGGGACAGCTTGCACGGGATTTCAACACGATGGCGGAGGCGGTCGAGGACAAGATCGCTGCGCTGACGGAATCCGAGCAGAAAAAAACAATGTTCATGGCGGATTTTTCGCATGAGCTGAAAACGCCGCTGACGGCGATCTCCGGCTACGCGCAGACGCTCCGTGCCGTGAAGCTCTCCGATGAGGACCGCGATGCGGCACTGCGGTATATCTGTACGGAAAGTGCGCGGCTTGACCGCCTCGCAAAGAAAATGATGCGGCTGCTGGAGCTCGATACCCGCGAATCGCTGCAATTTGAGGAGGTCAGCCTCGGGGCGCTGATGCAGGCGGCGCAGAAAACCTGTCAGCCGGCTGCGGAGCAAAAGGGCGTGACCGTCACGGCGGAGCCCGGCAGCGGCACGGTACAGGGCGACTTTGACCTGCTGCACGATGTCCTCTGCAATCTGGTCGATAATGCGGTCAAGGCAAGCGGCGAAGGGCAGACCGTCCGGCTGTATGAATCGGACGGCGACCTGTATGTCGCGGACAGCGGCTGCGGCATTCCCGCGGCGGAGCTGAAGAACATCACCGAGCCGTTTTACATGGTCGATAAGTCGCGGAGCCGGAGGTCGGGCGGCGCGGGACTCGGGCTGGCGCTTGCGGCACAGATCGTGCGGCTGCATCATGCCGAGCTGCGCTTTGAGAGCGAAGTCGGGCGCGGAACCTGCGTATGTTTACATTTTGTTTAAATCCTGCTGAATACTTGATGCATAGAACTCTGTTATGATAAGAGCATAACAGAGTTCTTTTTGTTTGGAGGTGACCGTGTGAACAGCTTGCTGAATGACCTCCGCAGAGCGGTCTGCTCACTGCCCTTTGCGGCGGCTGTGCTGATCCAGCTTCTCATTCTGAGAAGCAGCGGCTTTGACAGCGACCTCTACCGCATGAGCGTCCCGCTCGTCTGCACATTCCCCTATACCTGCGCATGGCTCGACGAATCCAAAAGCGGCTTCTTCCGGCTGGCGCTTCCGCGGACAACTGTCTTTTGGTACATTACCGGCAAGTATGCCGCCTGTACCGTGACGGGCGGGCTGGCCGAGCTGACCGCCGCGCTGCTGTTCATCCGCACAAAGCCGGACGCACAGACGCCGGAGAATCTTCCGCTGATCTTTCTCTGCGGGGCGCTCTGGGCGGGCATCTCGGCGCTGCTCGCGGCGGTGTCGGGCAGCAAATATCCCGCATACGGCGGCGGGTTTGTGGTCTGCTATTTTCTGGTCATCCTGCACGAGCGCTACTGGAAAACCTGCTATTTCATCGACCCGTATGAATGGCTGACACCGCAGCAGACATGGGAATTCGGAACGGCGGGGCTGCGGCTGATGCTCGGCGGACTGATCCTGCTGACCGGCCTGTGCTACGGCGTGATTCTCGAAAGGAGGCTGTCAAATGCTTAGTGCGATCCGAGCGGTGCTGATGCTGACGCTGGTCAATTTCCGGCGCTGGCGGCGCAGCCCGCAGATCTGGATGGCCTTCGGGCTGGGTTTTGTCGCGTGCTTCCTGCTGACGAACAAAACCGTCGTCTTTGCGCAGGAGCACGGCACCGTCATGCAGATGTTCGAGCCGTTCATCTGGACGTTCGGCGATGCAAAGTCGATCCTGCTGATCTCGCTCTGCCTGCTGCTGCTCTTTGCGGATATGCCGAGCCTCGGTGCGGAGGTGCCGCTCATGCTGATCCGCACCTCGCGGCGGCAGTGGATGGCCGCACAGATCCTCTATCTGATGCTCTCCACGCTGCTTTTCACGCTGTTCATCCTGATCTCAAGCTGTCTGCTCTCGGCGCAGTACGTGTATCCGGCGAATCAGTGGAGCGAGACTGCCGCGATCCTGGGCTATTCCGATATCGGGCATGCCATTGCAGTGCCGTCCTTTGTCAAGGTGCTGGAGCTGACCTATCCGTACCCCTGCACCGTGCATATCTTCTTGCTGATGCTGGGCTATTCGATGGTGCTCAGCGGGCTGATGTTCCTCGGCAATCTGCTGCGGGCAAGGCTCGGCATGGTCATGGGCGTCATTTACAGCGGCTTCGGGCTCGTTCTCAATCCCGATCTCATCTCGGAGTGGTTCCATATTTCGCAGTATCAGCGCGCGAAGGCGAATATCCTGTTCGGCTGGTGCTCGCCGCTCAATCACGCGACCTATTATATGCACAATTTCGGCTATGACAATCTGCCGCGCCTGAATACCTCGTATCTCATCTTCGGGTGTGCAGCCTTTGTGCTGTTTGCGCTGTCCTTTCTGCGGGCGCGCAGATACGCATTCCACTTTACCGGAACGGAGCGATGAACATGAACAATACAAATCCGATACGCGGCATCTCTGCGATGCATGTATACAAATCATTCGGAAAGGAAACGGTGCTTTCTGACGCCTGCCTGACAGTCGCACCGGGGGAGATCGCCGGGCTGGTCGGCAACAACGGCAGCGGCAAGACCGTGTTTATGAAGTGCATCTGCGGCTTTCTGCGGCCCGAGCGCGGGGAGATCTTTGTCGGCGGGAAGCGCATCGGCAAGGACTGCGATTTTCCCGACAGTCTCGGCATCATCATCGAGACACCGGGCTTTCTGCCGCATATGAGCGGCTTCCGCAACCTCAGAACGCTCGCGGCTCTGCGCGGGCGCATCGGAAAACAGGAGGTGCTGGATGCACTGAAGCGGGTCGGGCTGTACGATGTGCGCCGGAAATCGGTCGCGAAATATTCGCTCGGCATGCGGCAGCGCCTCGGCATCGCACAGGCGATCATGGAGGATCCCGATGTGCTGATCCTCGATGAGCCGTTCAACGGCCTTGATGCGGCGGCAGTTTCGCTGATGCGGAAGCTGCTGCTCGAACTGAAGGCGCAGGGCAAGGCGATCCTGCTCGCAAGCCACAACGCGGAGGACATCCGTACCCTCTGCGATCATGTCTGTGAAATGAAGGTGAATGTATCATGAAGCGCATGATCATGCGGATCGGGATGACCGTGCTGATGCTCTGTCTGCTGCTGACGGGCATTCCGGTTACGGCGGATGACAGTGCGCCGGAGAAGGACGGGAGTGCCGTGCAGCCGGAGCCGATGCCGTGCTCGCTGCTGCTGGACAATGCGCATGTGTATGATTACATGCCGCAGAGCTATGCCGAGGGCTATGAGCCGCAGACCGTCGGGGACTACGCCGTGCTGGTTCTGCCGCTGTCCTGCGATGCAGACGAAGCACCGGAGTCCGTGCGGGCATCTGTCTCGCTGGGCGACCCGTCGTCGTCGCCGTTTGTCATCAAAAACTATGAGCAGACCGTGCCGCTTGCGATGCACACCGCCTCGGACGGCAATGCCTATCCGCGCTATCTGGTGCAGTTCTGGCTTGCGATGTACACCGACCGCATGAACGGCTGCTATCCGGTCGAGGTGCAGGTCAGCGGCGGCGATGCGGCGGCTTCTTTTACGCTCTATGTCAACATCCGTGACGGACTCTGGCCGCAGACCGATGAGCCGGAGCAGCAGCTCCCGGAAAAGGAGGAGCCGGTCATTCTGTGCCCGAAGGTGCTTGTGAAAAGCTGCACGGCTCCGGACGGTGCAGCCGCGGCAGGGGAGACGGTTCCGGTGCGCTTCACCCTGCAAAATACCTCCCGCTCGGAGGCGCTGAAGAATGTGACCGTGACAGCGTCCGTGCAGTCGGAATCGCTGGTGCTTCAGGATGCCTCCGACACGCTGTTCTTTGAGGAGATCGGCGCAGGTGCGGAGTTTGAGGCGGCCTTTCGCTATGCCGTGAAGGCCGATGCCCCCGCAGGACAGTATGAGATCACGCTTCAGCTTGATTATGCCTATGCGAAGGGGATGACCGGCAGCGGCACACTGCGCGGGGCGCTGGCGGTATCGCAGCCGCTCCGGATCGAATTCTCGCCGGTCGCAGTGCCGTCTGAGGCCGTCGTATCGGACCGGCTGGAGCTGAATGTGCAGGCGATGAACCTGAGCCGTTCCCCGGCGGCAAATGTCCGGGCGGTGCTGGAATGTGACGGACTTTTGCCGGACGGCGCGGCGTTTCTCGGAGAGGTCGCCGGCGGTGCGGAGCAGACCGGTATCCTGACAGCGCGTGTCACGAGCAAATCCGGCAGCGAACCCTACGGGCAGACGGACGGCAGCATCACGTTTTACTATACCGATGAGGCCGGACAGGAGCATTCTGAGGTACAGGCGTTTTCGCTGAATATCAAATCGCCGTTTTCCGAGCGGAAGACAGAGCCGCAGCAGGTCAGACCGACCAACTGGTACGGCATCATGGCGGCGATCGGCGGCGGGATCCTGCTGCTCTGCGGATATTTCGTCCTGCGGCACAGAAAGCGGGGGCAGTCATGAACAAGGCACTGCGGCTGCTCCGGATGTATGACGCTTTCAAGGCCGCGCTGCTGCTGGGGATTCTGGCGGCCGTGCTGACCGGATACTGCGTCCGTTCGGCGGTGCATTATGCACAGATGCGCAATCAGCCTGCGGAATATGTCTGCCGCTATTCCGGTACGCAGCAGGCGGCGCTCGCAGATGCGGAGACATGCGATGAGATCACGGCATGCTCGCCGCAGCGGGAGATCCTGCTTGAAACGGAGCACGGCAGCATGACAGTCACGCTGCTCTCGGTGCAGTATCTCTCGGATTGCTATGCACTGGATCCGTCCTCTGCGGGGCATATCATCCGGATGAACGCGGCGGCGATCAGGGCGGCAGGCGGAGAGGCGGCGGAATCGGTGCCGCTTCGCGGAACACTGAACGGTGCGGACTTCTCCGGCGAGGGCATTCTGCTGAGCAGTCTGCCTGAGGGCGCACCGTTTGCGGTGATGACCGGCACGGCGGCAGATCTGCGGGAGGCGGACTGTCTGCGGGTGCGGCTGAAGCACCGCGATGCACAGGCCGGAGCAGTGCTTCTGGAGGCGGGGCTGAGCCTTGCCGATCCGGCGGCGCTTCAGGCAGCAGAATATGAAGAAACGCTGCTGCTTGTGCGTCTGCGCTTCGGGCTGCTCTCTGCGGCACTGGCTCTGATCGCGGCCGGGGCATGCTTCCGGCTTGGGCGCAGATGTGCGGCCCCCGGACCCGGGCAGTGTCCGTGACACAGAAAAAGCACCGGCGGGCGGCGTCCACCGGTGCTTCAGCTTGTCGATAAAGGTATCGCTGCGCGATGATTATAATGGGGCGCTGCCCCATACCCCGCCAAAGGGATGCTATCCCTTTGGA
>CAMNJD010000544.1 GCA_946540705.1 uncultured Ruminococcus sp.
GTGCAAAAGATCGGTGAATGGGGGAAGACACCCCCTTCGGGGTTTCTTCCCCCAAGCCCCCTTTTTCCTCGCTTTCGGAACGCTGGGGGAATTTCGCTCTCTGCGGAGAGCGACGAGGGCTCTGCCCTCGACCTGCGAGCTTTTTGAAAAAAGCTCGACCAAAAACTTTGGATGACATCGCCGGAAGCGTGCTGAAAAATCCCCCGGTCGGCCACTCCTTTTTGCAGGCGGATGCTTGACTTTCGGCTGAATCCGTGTTATAATAACATGATATATTATGTAGATTGGGAGATTATGCCCGCTCTGCATTCGTATATCCTGCACAAACAAAACGAAACCTGCATGAGAAAGAGAAACCGGAGGCACATTTATGATCTATGTATTTCTCGCGGAGGGCTTTGAGGAGATCGAAGCGCTGACACCCGTCGATTGCCTGCGCAGAGCCGGCAAGACCGTTCAGACCGTCGGCGTCGGCGGCAGCGTCATCAGGGGCTCGCACGGCATCTCCGTCACCGCCGATATCACTGCGGACGCCGTGAAGCTCGACAGCAGCCTCGAAATGATCGTCCTGCCCGGCGGTATGCCCGGAACCCGCAATCTGCAAAAAAATGAGACTGTCCGCAGCGTGATCCGCTATTGTGCGGAGCACGGCATCTATATCGCGGCGATCTGTGCCGCACCCTCGATCCTCGGTGAGATGGGACTGCTCGACGGGAAGCAGGCAACCTGCTATCCGGGCTTTGAGCCGGAGCTGAAGGGCTGCGATGCAAAGGCTGTCCCGGTCTGTCAGGACGGCAGAATCATCACCGGCAGAGGCCCCGGCGCTGCTATGGATTTCGCGCTGAAGCTGGTCAGCACCTTCCTTGGCGATCAGGCCGCGGAAAAGCTCGCCGCACAAATGGTATACCGCGCATGAACAGCATACAGTCACAGAAAAAGGCACTGCGCAGTGAAATGATGCAGAAGCGGCGTGCCATGTCCGCAGAGGACAAAGCCGCTGCCGATGCCGCGATCACCGCTCTTGTCATGCAGCAGCCGGAATTCACCGCCGCAAAGCAGGTCATGGCTTATGTCTCAATGCCGCATGAGGTCGGCACCCACGCGCTGCTTCAGGGCATTCTCGATGCCGGAAAGACGCTCGGTCTGCCGGTCTGCACCCCGCTGACCCATACGCTGACCTTTTACCGGCTGGATTCCCCCGATGAGCTGCAAAGCGGCATGTACCGGATCCCGGTGCCGCCGGTCACCGATGACCGGAAGCTCACGCCGGATGCGGAAACACTGGTTCTGGTGCCGATGCTCGCAATCGACCGCGAGGGCTGGCGCCTCGGCGCAGGCGGCGGGTACTACGACCGCTTTCTCGCCGCATACGGTGAGACTGTACAGGTGCTCGGCATCTGCTACGCAGAAAACTGCGTGACGGCACTGCCGCACGACCGCTATGACCGAAGAATTCTCCGGTGTGTTACGGAACAAAAACGGGAGGAATACAATGGCTGACGATCTGAAGCCGATGAATGACGGCGAAACACAGGAGCAGAGCGGCGGAACGGCCGCAAATACGGCAGCAGATGCTCCGGCACAGGATGCCGATGCTGCAATGGAAGATGCAATGAACGAGCTGGATGCCCTGCTCAGCGAAACGGCACCCGATGCGGGAACGGATGATGCCCCCGCCGATGACGCAGATGCAGAGCCGGAGGAGGCGGATGCTGAGCCGGCCGGCAGCGACCCCGAGGCCGATGCGCTCGCAGACGAGCTGCTGGAGGATGTGATCGAGGATGACGTCCCCGCGGAGCCCGTTCCGCGCAAACGGACGGCGAAATCGCCCGAAAGCGCTGTTGCCGCGGCACTTGCAGCCGCAGAGCACGGCAAGAACCAGATGAACCAGAGCCTCGCAAAGAAAAAGGCCGCCAAGAAGAAAACGCATAAAACCAGACAGCGCACGATCGAGGAGGATATCCGTGACCTCGAGGAGGAGGAAAAGCACTTCGACGAATGGGGCAGACCCATCCGGAAGAAGCGCAAAAAGCGCAAAAAGACCAGAAAGCTCTCCTGCACGCTCGTGCTGCTGACACTGATCCTCGCGCTGTCCTCGGTGCTGTCCGTCGGCATTCTTGCCGTCGCAAAGGAAATGTACGGCATCGACAAGGACGTCTCCGAGCGCATCATCGTGATCCCGGAGGGTGCCTCGACCGCGCAGATCGCACAGCAGCTTGTCGATGAAAACTTCATCACGCTGCCCAAAGTCTTCCGCCTTGTCTCCCGCATGAACAAAATGGACGGCAAATATATCGCCGGTGAGCATGAGATCCGCGCTTCGATGTCCTATGAAGCAATGATCGAGGAGCTCTGCTACAGCCACGCAGAGGAGCGTGAGTATCAGCGCGTGACCTTCCGTGAGGGCATCACCCTGCGCGATGCGGCACGAATTCTTCAGGAGCACGAAATCTGCAAGGCAGACGACTTCCTGTTCTCGTTCAATGCGGGCGGCTTCGGCTACCGCTTCGAGCAGTATCTGCCGGAGCCGGGCTCCAATGCGCTGAAATTTGACCGCATGGAGGGCTACTGCTTCCCCGATACCTATGAATTCTATGTCGGCGAGGATCCCAACATCGTCGCACAGAAGATCTATGCGAACTTCGATTCCAAGATCTCTGAGGGCGACTACAAGAAAATGGAAGAATGGGGCATGACGCTTGACGAGTTCATCACTCTCGCCTCGATCGTGCAGGCGGAGGCGCCGTTCCCGGATTCCATGAGAATGGTGTCGTCGGTCTTCCACAACCGTTTGAACAACAAGGCACTGTTCACCAAGCTCCAGTCTGACCCGACCAAGAAGTATGCAAACGAAGTCATCAAGCCGAATCAGGAGATCGAGAACCAGAATATGCTCATCGCCTACAACACCTATGAGGGACCCGGCCTCCCGCCCGGCGCGATCAACAGCCCCGGCCTGGACGCCATGCAGGCAACACTCTATCCGGATGAGACTCCGTATTACTACTTCAACGCAAATATCAACACCAAGCAGATCTATTATGCTGTGACCTATGAAGAACACCTTGCAAACCTCGCAAAGGTCGATCAGCAGTATGCAGAAGCAGAGGCCGCCGCAAACGGCGAAACGATCAACGGCGGAAATAACGGCGAAACGGTCAACGGCGGAAATAACAATGAATAAGCCCGAGCTGCTCTGCCCCGCAGGAGATGCGGAATGCCTGACCGCTGCGCTGCAATACGGCGCGGATGCGGTCTATGTCGGTGCGAAAGAATACGGTATGCGTGCCGCGGCGAAGAACTTTGACTTCGCCGCGCTGCGCGATGCCGTGACGCTGGCACATGCACAGGGCGTGAAGGTCTATCTGACGGCGAATATCCTGCCGAGAAATGCGGAAATCGACGCATTTCCGGCTTTTTTAGAACAGGTACAATCGTGCGGCATTGACGCGGTCATTGCCGCCGATTTCGGATTAGTGACCATGATGCGCAGACTGGCACCCGATCTCGCGGTGCATGCCTCGACCCAGACGGGCATCGTCAACTACCAGACAGCCAATGCGCTCTATGACCTCGGCGTGTCGCGGGTCGTGCTCGCAAGAGAGCTTTCGATCGCGGAGATCGCGGAGATCCGCGCAAAAACACCGAAGGCGCTGGAAATCGAGGTCTTTGTCCACGGCGCGATGTGCATGAGCGTGTCGGGGCGGTGTCTGCTGTCGGAGTACATGACCGGCAGAGATGCCAACCGCGGCGCCTGTGCGCAGTCCTGCCGCTGGAAGTACGCGCTCATGGAGGAGAAGCGTCCCGGACAGTATTTCCCGGTCGATGAGGACGGGGACGGCAGCTATATCCTCAATGCAAAGGATCTCTGCCTGCTGCCGTATCTCAAAGAGCTGCGCGAGGCGGGCGTGGATTCGTTCAAGATCGAGGGGCGCGCAAAAGCGGCGTATTATGTCGCGGGTGTATCGAACGCCTACCGCATGGCGATCGACTGTCTGTTCGGTGAGCAGCCGCGCGAGGTGCCGGAGTGGGTCACGGACGAGCTGAACAACGTCAGCCACCGCCCGTATACGGTCGGGTTCGCGTTCGGACAGCGCAAAGACCTCATCTGGCACGAGCGAAACGGCTATATCCGCGGCTATGAAGTCGTCGGCATCGTGCAGCGCAGCGAAAACGGCAGACTCTATGTCAGCCAGCGCAACCGCTTTTTCGCCGGCGATACCGTCGAGATCCTGATGCCGCAGACCAAGCCGCCCGTGCTGACCGTCACTGACCTGCGAAACGGTGAGGGCGAGCCGATCGAAGCCGCAAATCATGCGGTCATGGACTGCTCCTTCCTCTGCGATCTCGATATCCCGCAGGGGGCGTTTGTCAGAAAAAAAGTTCAATAAAAAGGGAAAGTATCATGGAACTGAAAAGCATGAATTGTCCCAACTGTGGACATCCGGTCAAAGTGGACATGACAAGGAAAAATTACTTTTGTCAATACTGCGGCAGTCAGCTTCTGTTTGATGACGGTGTTCAGAAAGTACAGCACGAAGTGACCGGCGGCTTTGAGTTCGGATATCAGGAAGAACTCGGCAGACAAAAAGCCCTCGAAGAAATGCAGCGGCAAAAAGCTGAAGCAGCCAGAAGACAGCAGGAGGAGCTGGAACGCCAAAGAGCTGAGGAAGCAAGAAGACAACAGGAAGAACAGGAACGGCAGCGGCTGCAAAATGAAGCACTGCGGGCACAGCAGCGCGCCGCTGAAAAAAAAGGAAAAATAATAAGAATTCTGTCGTTTGTCCCGCTGGTGCTTGCACTATGCCAAGGCAAAAGCGGTCCTGAAGTTCAATTATATCCAGAAATTCAAGTGTTCATGTTCAGCGGTTTAGCAATACGTATTTTTTCGGTGATCCTAGCGAGAAAAAGCATAACCAAGCATCTGATAAAGAAGCATATCATATATCTCCTTATTTGGATTGCTATCTATATGATAATGCTTACCGGAGTCATTGAGGAACTGACTCGGGGACTGTTTTGATAATATATCCTCGGCATTGCTGTCACCTTTTGACCCTTCCGGGCGCACAGCCCGTTACAAATCTATCGGAGGCACATCCATATGAACCTCTTTGACAAAATCGAACCGCTGCTGCTTCAGGTACAGAAGCCCGCACGCTACATCGGCGGCGAAATGGGCAGCGTCATGAAGGACAAATCGCAGGTCAAAGCGCGGTTTGCATTCTGCTTCCCCGACCGCTATGACGTCGGCATGAGCAATCTGGGCATGAAAATCCTGTATTCCTGCATCAACAACCGCCCCGAATACTGGTGCGAGCGGGTCTTTGCGCCCGACACCGATTTCGAGGCGCTGATGCGCGAACACGGGCTGCCGCTCTATGCGCTCGAAAGTCTGGAGCCGATCAAAGACTTTGATTTCATCGGCTTCACGCTCGGCTATGAGCTGTGCTATACCAATATTCTCAATATGCTCGATTTAGCGGGCGTTCCGGTCTGGCAGAAGGACAGAGGCGAGGCAATCGCGCCGATCGTCTGCGCGGGCGGCTCCTGTGCCTGCAACCCCGAACCGATCGCGGATTTCATCGACCTGTTCTTTCTCGGTGAGGGCGAGGAGCTTGACCTCGAGGTCATGGACTTATATGTGAAGATGCGCGATGCGGGCGCGACGCGCACGGAATTCCTGCGCGCTGCCGCACAGATCGAGGGCGTCTATGTCCCCTCGCTGTACGATGTCACCTACAACGGTGACGGCACTGTCAGAGCAGTCACGCCGCAGGCGGGCATCCCCGCGACCGTCCGCAAGCGCATTATCAGCGACTTTGACCGCGTGGAGGTGCCGAAGGACTTCGTCGTGCCGTTCTCGGAGATCGTGCATGACCGCGCCGTGACGGAGGTGCTGCGCGGCTGCATCCGCGGCTGCCGGTTCTGTCAGGCCGGATTTCTCTACCGCCCGTTCCGCGAAAAATCGCCGGAGATCATCTGTGAACAGGCAAAAACCCTGATCGAAAACACCGGCTATGACGAGCTGTCGCTCTGCTCGCTCTCAACCTCCGATCACTCAAAGATCGAGGAGATGATGGACGGGCTGCTGACCTTCACCGAAAATGCGCACATCAATCTCAGTCTGCCGTCCCTGCGTGTCGATAACTTCAGCACCGGACTGATGAACCGTCTGCGGCGCGTCCGCAGCAGCGGTCTGACCTTCGCGCCGGAAGCAGGAACCCAGCGCCTCCGCGATGTCATCAACAAGAACGTCACCGAGGAAGAGCTGATGCGCACCTGCAAGATCGCGTTCGATGCGGGGCAGACCTCCGTCAAGCTGTACTTCATGATGGGTCTGCCGACCGAAACGGACGACGATATCCGCGGCATCATCGAGCTGGCACAGCGCGTCGTCGATCTGTTCTATGAAACGGAGCGCCGTCCCAAGGGCAAGCCTGTGCAGATTTCCTGCTCGGTCGCGACATTCGTTCCGAAACCGTTTACGCCGTTCGAGTTTCATCCGCAGGACACCCGCGAGATGATCGCGCACAAGCAGAAGGTGCTGGAGGAGGCTGTCTCCGGTCACAAGCGCATCCGCGCAAGCTGGCACTTTCCCGACACGAGCATCCTCGAAGCGGTGCTCGCACGCGGCGACCGGCGGCTCTGTCAGGTGCTTTACGGCGCATGGAAGCGCGGCTGTGTGTTCGATGCATGGTCAGAGCATTTCCGCTATGACCTCTGGCTGGAAGCCTTCGCAGAGGCCGGACTGACCGTCGAGTTCTATGCGAACCGCGAGCGCTCCTATGACGAGGTGTTCCCGTGGGATCACATTGATTATTACGTAGACAAGGCATTTCTCATCAAGGAAAACGAAAAGGCGAAGCTCGCACAGGTCACGCCGCACTGCCGGGCGAAATGTGCAAACTGCGGCGTGACGAAGATCACGCACCGCCCCTGCTTCTGAGCCTGATTTCAAAAAGGAGAATACAGTCATGGAATTTATCAGCGGCAATGCGATCAAAGAGCTGGCGAATCCGGGTGTGGTATCCCGTCAGCTTCTGAATCCGGAAAACTCCGAAAGCAAACGGGTCACGATTACGGAGGTGCATCTGGAGCCCGGCGCAAGCCAGCCCAGACATATCCACGAAGCCTCCGAGCAGATCTGGTATGCGCTCAAAGGCACGGGAAGGCTGCTGCTTGCAGACGAACAGGAGAAGCCGTTTGCGGCGGGCGACGTCGTGCGCTTTGCAGACAAAGACGTTCACGGCCTGCTGAATGACGGCGATACGGAGTTCATATATGTCTCCGTGACGGCGCCGCCGATTCATTTCGGCTATGCATATCAGGAAAAACGCTGAAAAAGGAAAAGCATCATGCTGACACATAACGGAACACAGACCATTGAAACAGAGCGCCTGATTCTCCGCCGCTTTGCCTATTCCGACAATGCGGATATGCTGAAGAACTGGGCAGCAGACGAAAATGTGCAGTTCATGTACTCCGAGCCGGTCTATACGACAAAGGAGGAAGTGAAAGGACTGCTCGACAAGTACATCGGTTCCTATGAAAAGGATGATTATTACCGCTGGGCAGTGATCGAAAAGGAGTCCGGCGAATGCATCGGACAGATCGCCTACTTTCTCGTGGACAGCAAAAACCACTTCGCAGAGATCGAATACTGCATCGGCGCGGCATTCCAGTGCAGGGGCTATGCAACCGAGGCGACCAAGGCCGTGATTGCCTTCGGCTTTGAGAAAATCAATCTGCATAAGGTGCAGATCTGCACGAAAACGATCAATGCCAAGTCAAAGCGCGTGATCGAAAAATGCGGCTTCACCTATGAGGGCACTCTGCGCGATTACTTCTGCATGAACGGCGAATATGTCGGCAGACTGTATTTCTCGATCCTGCGCAGCGAATACGAAGCCAGATAACATCCGCCCGATCCACACAGCAAAGGAGCGGCAATATGCTGCATTTTTCCGGTATGATGAGCTTTATGATGCTCATGTTCTTTTTGGGCAACACCGCACAGAGCTGGTGGTGCAGGATGCTTACGGTCAAATATATATGACCTGTCAGATTTTTCGTCAGATTGTATAGAAATGACGCCGCTGGGCTGGCGCCCAGCAAGGAATTTCTGTGCAAGATGACGGAAAAGATGCAA
>CAMNJD010000545.1 GCA_946540705.1 uncultured Ruminococcus sp.
CGGCGCAGGATCCCGGACAGCATTTGCGGCCGGTCGAGGGCATGGGCAGAACGGCATTTGCCTGTCTGCCGATCCTGACGGCAGGCGATGTGACCGGCGCAGTGGCATTTCTCGACCCCGCGGAGCCCGCACAGGTAACCGTTCCGAGCGATTTGCAGCGCTCCCTCATTTCGGCGGCTGCTCAGTTTCTGGGGCGGCAAATGGAATCCTAAAAAAAGTGCTTCGCGCAGTTTTTTCAGCGCGAAGCACTTATATTTTTATGTCCGGTCGGAGAATATTCTGTGGATAAGCGGCTGCTGCGCCGGCATATCGGCGGATATCCGGACAGCCTTCCGCAGCTTTTGCTCTGCTTCATCGAGCTGCGCCTCGCATCCGGCGTACATCGTCAGCAGCGGGTCACCGGTTCTGACGGCATCGCCGCACTCTGCCGCGAGCACAACGCCCGCACCGGGATCTATGCTGTCCTCCTTGGTCATGCGTCCCGCACCGAGCAGCACGCAGGCACGCCCGATCTCCTCGCTGTCCATTGCGGCAATATAGCCGTCCGATTCTGCACACAGCACACGGCTGCATCTCGCCTGCGGCAGCAGCGAGAGATCCTCTGTTACGCGGGGATCGCCGTGCTGTCCCTCAATCATCTGCGCGAGCTTTTGCAGTGCCGCGCCGGAGCTGACGGCCTCCTTCGCCATGCGCAGGCAGGCATCGGAATCTCCTCTGCCGGACATCCGCAGAAGCTCCGCGGCAAGTGTGATGCAGAGCTGACCGAGTGCATTCTCCGTATCACCGCGCAGCACGCCGATCGCCTCACGCACCTCCAGTGCATTGCCGATGCACCGGCCAAGCGGTCTGTCCATGTCGGTCAGAATCGCGGTACACTGACGCCCGTCCGCCTTCGCTGCCGCACGCATGAGCCTTGCGAGCTCTGCGGCATCCGCATCGTTTTTCATGAACGCGCCGCTTCCGACCTTGACGTCGAGCAGGATATAGTCGGCGCCGGTCGCGAGCTTTTTGCTCATGATGCTGGCGCAGATCAGCGGAATGCTGTTGACAGTCTCGGTGACGTCGCGGAGTGCATAGAGCTTTTTATCAGCAGGTGCGAGATTTCCCGTCTGCATTGCGACTGCGCAGCCGACCTGCTGAATCAGTCTGCGGAATTCGTCCGGAGCAAGTGCAGTCGTGAGTCCGGGGATGCTCTCGAGCTTGTCGATCGTGCCGCCGGTATGTCCGAGTCCCCTGCCGGACATTTTCGGCATATAGATGCCGCACGCCGCAGCGATCGGTGCAAGGATGAGCGTGGTTTTATCGCCGACACCGCCGGTGCTGTGCTTATCCGCAGCAGGGCCGTCGAGCATATCCCAGTGCATGACCTGTCCGGAGTCGCGCATGGACATGGTAAGCTGCGCAGTCTCGGCATCAGTCAGGCCGTTGAAGCAGACCGCCATGAGCCACGCGGCGGTCTGATAGTCGGGAACCGACCCGTCGGTAACACCCTGCACGAGCGCACGGATCTCGGCGGCCGTCAGAGGCACACGCTCCTTGGTTTTGCGGATACATTCGGTCATATGAAATTCAGACACAGTAATCACCTCACAGTTGATGCCGGCTCCGGCCGGATTCTCTGATTTTACAAGGAACCGGCGCAGGAATGCGCCGGCTGCACAGTGTTTCCCCGGGCACTCCCGGCACATTCGTCATGGCTCTGAGCCTTATTTTCGCCCTTCAGGATCTTTCTTCTTGCGGAACCGCTGAAATTCGATTTCGGTTCCGGTAATCATGCCGACAATATTTTCGCGGTGCTTGATGAGCATCACGATTCCGGTGACCGCGAGCATCACGGTTTCCGGCAGGTCATGCGTCACAAAGCCGTGCCAGACCGGCATCAGCACCGCACAGGTGATCGAAGCCAGCGCGATGTAATGCAGCGTTGCGAGATAGAGTGCGACAAAGCCCAGACAGATCAGCAGAAACCGCCAGTCCAGCGCGAGCGCAAGCCCGAGCAGCGAGGCAAAGCCCTTGCCGCCGCGAAACTGCATCCAGAACGGGAACATATGTCCGATGATGACCATGCAGCCCGTCAGCACATGCACATGCTGCACCGGCGGATGCATCACATGCATCAGCAGAAAAACCGGCAGAAATGCCTTCAGGATATCGGTGAGGGCGGTCACGGCAGCAGCGCCCTTGCCGACGCTGACATACATATTGGATGCGCCGGCATTGCCCGAGCCTTTCCTGCGGATATCGAAGCCTTTTGCGCGGGAGATGATCCCGGCGGTATTGATGCAGCCGAACAGGTACCCGCAGAGCGCACCGCCGGCATACCAGACCGCGCCGATCATTGGTTGATTGCGACGGAAAGCCGCCCGCCGCTGACGATGAACCGGTTGGGATTCGCCGCGAAATGCAGCGCCCTCGCGCTCTGAATCATAATATTCATATCGCAGTCCACGACCGTGAGTGCCGCGTCGCCCTCAAAGCTGCCGAAGTCGAGCGCACGGGTTCCTTCTGCGCGGATGCTGACAGCGCTCTTGCGGACGCTGACCTCCGGTGCGGAATCGCCCGAGCCGACGATCATGATGCTCTGACCGGTCAGAACAGTCTCCAGCGCAGAATCCTTGAGCATGATGCTGCCGCCGCCGGTCGCGGAGCCGATGCCGCCGACAAAGGTGCCGGAGCTGCGGATCGTCAAGCTGGCGGTCGTGCAGAGGATCTTCGGCGCACCCTCACAGGCACCGACGGCCATGCTCTTTGCCATGCGCAGGCTGAAATCGGCTTCACAGCCCGAAAGCTCCAGATCCGCAAAGCCGTCGAGCACACCGACGCCGACGCCGTCCTTTCCGCTCATCTCGATGAACAGCTTGGTGCCGCAGACCTTGATCCGCTGTCCCTTGCCGATGCCGCCGCCGATGCCGACGCACTGGTTGCCGTTTGAGATGATATTGAGGCATCCGGCGAGGTCGATGTTGATATCGCCGCAGGCATAATCCGGGTCATTGCCGATCGCAAACGCTCTGCTGTCGTCCGCACGGATGCTGAGATTGCCGCGCCCGGTGAGATACAGCGTGCTGTTTTCCGGCACGAGAATGCCGCCGACATCCATGCGGTTATCGCCCTCGAATTCGAGCGTCACATTGCAGTTCCGTCCGAGGATGATCGCAGGCCCCTGCTGTGCGGCACTGAAGCGGACGTTCCGCAGCAGAATATGCACATTGGTGTCATCCTTGATGCGGATGCGCAGGGCGCTTGCCTCATTGAAGTCACCGATGATCTCCGCCTCCGGCGATGAAATGAACAGATCGGTATAATGCTCTGCATCGAGCACAGGAAGCCGGAAGGAGATCTCTCCGACCTCGGGAATATAGGTTTTCTGCATGATCTGCTTGGCGGCCGTGGCGCTGAACTTGCAGATCTGCGCGGAGATATGGGACGGAACGGCGGGAATCGGCACGGCATCCGGCAGAGCGGTATAGTTGCCCTGAATGAGATCCGCACCGAAGCGGATCACGGCGCGCATCTCATCGGCAGTCTCAACGCCCTCTGCGAGCGCCATAAAGCCGTTCGCGTGTGCAAAGTCGATGATATTGGTGACGAAATGCTGCTTTTTGGGATCCTCGTGGATATCGGCGATGAGGCTGCGGTCGATCTTGACGTAATTCGGGGAATACCGCAGCAGATTCGAGATATTGGAATAGCCGGTGCCGTAGTCATCGACCGCGATGTCCATGCGGTTCGCGGTGCAGCGCTCCTGAATCTGTCTGAGCTCCTCGCCCTCTGTCTCGGCCTGCTCCGTGAATTCTACCACGAGCTGCGGCAGGATATCGCCGTACTGCTCGCGGAGCTTGCCGAAATCGGTATCGGAGAGGAAATGCCCGGGAATGCTGTTGACAAAGATCTTTTTGTCGCAGAATGCGTCGATGCGGCCGCGGACGGCCTTGAGCACATTATTATAGGTGAGCCATTCGATCTCATAGAGCCGGCCGGCCGAAGCTGCGTAGCTGAGCAGCGTCAGCGGCGGGATCTTGATGCCGCCGGTCATGCGCATCAGCGCCTCATAGGCATAGATCGTGCCGTTCTTGGCATTGACGATCGGCTGGAAGTAATAGGTCAGCAGGTTTTCGTTGATGACGCGCTCCATCTGCGCCTTTTCCGCCTCAGAGACAGCGGCCGCATGCGGCTCACTGCTGTCATGGGTATTGGCAAGGGAGGCATCCTTGATCGTAATGGCCTCATTGAGCATGCTTTCGAGCGAGAGAGCCGCCTCGACCTTTGAGGTCACGCGCCCGATCGAAATTTCGATGGTATAGCTCTTGCCGGAGACCTGATTATAGCTTTGCAGGCGCTTTTTCAGCACGCTGATGAGGGCATCCGCCGTGCTGACGAGCAGGTCCGAGCTGAAAAATGCGATGAGGAATTCATCCCCGCCGATGCGCGCTGCAACGGCATCGCTGTCGGTCGTGTCGCTGATCGCATCCGAGAGCACAAGCAGCGCCTGATCGCCCTCTGCACGGCCGAAGATGCTGTTGAGCTGCCGCAGCCGGTTCAGGCCGATGACGACCATCGTCAGGGTTTCCTCCTCGCTGCGGACGGTCTGGATGCGCTCAGAAAGTGTTTTCATCACGCCCTGCAAATTGAGCATGCCGGTCAGCGAATCGCGGACACGCGCCGTCATCAGCCGCTCATTCATGAGCTGAAGTCTTGCCGTTGCGAGGCTGGAGCCGATGACATTGCCTGCGGTATGGATAAATTTCGGGAGCTTGAAGCTCTCCTCATCGACATTATAGCCGTAATAGGCATAATACCCGTAGACCTCATTCTGGAAGAACACGGTATTGAAGTAGACCGTTCTGCCCTCTGTGAGCAGCTCCTCGAAGTCCGGCAGCAGCCTGCCGCGCGGGATGATCGAGAACTGGTTTTCGCCGCGCTTCCGCATGACCGTGCTCATCAGCTCGCTCTCGTCGCCGAAATGGCGCAGATCCTGCTCCGCGAGATCGGGTGCAAGGCAGTCGCGGAGGCAGAGATAAGCCTCTGCGGGGATATGCCGCGAAATGACTTCGAGATAGTCGATGACAGTCGGCTGTCTGCGTTCGAGCATATCGCCGAGCATCCAGTGCTCCTCCGATTCCTGATGGACACACAGCTTCAGGTGACGATAGAGCTTCCGGACTGCATCGTTCTGGTCGCGCTGCTCGGTAATACAGCAGCCGCAGGATTCGGAAATCCGCACCTCAGGGGAAATAGAGATTTCAAGGTTGACATCCTCGCCGTCGAGGATCAGCTCTGCGGTATCAATCGCGGCCGCGCTGAGCTTGGCGTAGTCCTTGACGCAGGTGGTCAGGCGTGGGGTATGGTACTGCTCCCGGACGATACTGTCCGCGCCGGTGACGATGACGTCCTCCGGGACGCGCAGCCCGTGATGCCGCAGCACCGCACAGACAGCGAGTGCCATTTCATCGTTCACGCAGACGATCGCCTGGGGAGTGTCGATCGAAAGGAAGCGCTCCGTTTCCTGTATCGCAGGATCCTCCCAGTATTCGCCGTAACCGACACGCTCCTCCTCAAAGGGGAGCCCGTGCCTGCGCAGTGCCTCGCGGTAGGCCATGACCATGCATTCCGAGCCGTAGTGGCCGCGGATGCCGGTGAGAAAATCGACGCGCTGACACTGATGCACACCGAACACATGCTCCAGCAGGTCATCAAAGGCCTGATTGGAATAGGAATACACCGAAGGGATCCCGTCCATTTTGCCGTCATAGGAGAGCAGCGGAATCCGGTGCTCCTTGGCGATCTGCGCAATCGTATCGGTCACGGTTCGGTTATTGATAGTCTCGCGCATGACAACGATCATATCGGTGATCTGAAACGGGATCAGATCGAAAACGCTGTAGCAGCTTGCATTGCCCTTGCCGTCGGCCGACTGCTCGAGGCTGGCATTGAATACAAGCACGCCGTAGCCGCGGCTGTGCGCCTCCTGCACAAAAGCAAGGACGCTCTCACGCACCTCCGGATTATGGATGCGGGAGGTGCAGAGTGCAAAGACCGGCATTCCCTGCAGCATGCGATTCACCCCTTTCTGCGGTGATTCAGATAACAGTTTATTCATAATTATTGTACCATGATTCCCTGTATTTGTCAATGGGGCGAATGACATTTCCGCAGCAAAAAGTGTAGGAATGTCAATGATAGGTGACAGATTCCTTCCAAAAAAATACGAAGCACCAAATTTGGAAAGCCCAGCCTATGGAGGGAGCCGC
>CAMNJD010000546.1 GCA_946540705.1 uncultured Ruminococcus sp.
CTGGCTGCAATAAACAGGGCGATCCTCACGCGGGCGGAACGGCACCTGTGCCTCGCGGCCGCACTTTGCGCAGGTCGCGGTGAAGTACTCGCGCTCGGTCTTGCCGGCGTTCTTTCTTGCGTCGCGGCATGCCTTGCACTTCTTCGGGTCATTTGCGAAACCCTTTTCAGCGTAGAACTCCTGCTCACCGGCGGTGAATACGAACTCCTGTCCGCACTCATTGCATACTAAGGTTCTGTCTTCGTACATGTGGATTTTCCTCGATTCTTGAAATTTGGACCTCGACGGATTTGCGCCATCACAGTTGCATCATGATCGCCTGCGGGCGCACAGCCCTGAAGCGAAAGCGGTTAGCAGGTGAAAAGTTCGCACGCGCTGGAAGAAATGCTGCCGGGTCATTGAAAATAGTCAGAAGGATCACCCGCCTTCCGGGTCGGGACAGCCAAACAGTCGGGCTGCACGGGACAGGCACGGTTCCGCATGCCCGGCCGCCGTCAAAGCTCAGCACGGCTCCTGACGGCACGGAGCTTGCGTCTGGCACGCTGAATCGCGTTGCTGACGCTTTTTTCGGAGATTTGCAGTTTATCGGCGATCTCCCGATAGGACAAACCGCCTGCTGCTTCCGAGAGAACCTCCAGCTCCTGCTTGCTCAGCACTTGCTCCAGCGACAAATAAAGCTCGTTGATACGTTCTTTTTGGAGATACACCTGTTCCGGTGAATCACCGTCATCGGAGAGTCTGTCACAGAGCGCATCCTCCGGGTCATCGAACGAGCTGCCGGTCATCCGGAGCTGGCTCTGATCCTTTCTGGATGCGTTTCGGATCCGGTTCCGGATACACCGGAACGCATAGGTGCGGAAGCTGGCAGCATGTTCACCGTGATCCTGCTGATAGGAATTCGCGGCGGCAAGCAGTCCGAGCAGTCCCTCCTGCGCATAATCCTCCGCATCCGCGGCATTGGCGGCGCTGGAATTCGCAAGCCGGACGACCATCGCACGGCAGCGGTCAAGAAGGATACTGAACGCCTGCGGCTGCTCATGCAGCACAGCGACCAGCGCCTCATCCGACATGGCAGAGAGCGTCTCAGCAGAAAGATCATTCATCCTGAAACCTCCTCACGCGGGACAAGAGCCGACGCTGTACAAGCGCACCGTTTCATTCGCCGCAGCCTCGGAACCGGCAGCAGCGAAATGATAACCTATTATAATATAAACGAAAGCCGTCCTTTTGTCAAGTGAATTGGAAGAAAACGGCAATTCTCACAGCTTTCAACACTGATATTTCAGCACATCATCCAACAATCATTCAGCCGCAAATGCAGCACGCCCGTCGCGGAACAGGTTTCCGCCGTGTGCGTCGATCGCAACGAGCAGCGGGAACTCCGTGACTGTCAGGCGCTTGACGGATTCGCAGCCAAGCTCGGGATATGCAATGACCTCACATGAAGTAATATGTGCGGCAGCGAGCGCACCCGCTCCGCCGACTGCACAGAAATACACCGCGTGATTCCGCCGGATCGCCTCGCAGACCGCTTCATCCCGTTCCCCTTTGCCGATCATTGCGATCAGGCCGCTGTCGAGCAGCATCGGGGCATAGGGATCCATGCGGCCGGAGGTTGTCGGGCCGCAGGCTCCGATCGGGCGTCCGGGGGGCGCGGCGGTCGGGCCGGCATAGTAGATCACGGCATCCCGCAGCGGAAAGGGCAGCGCCTCGGCGCCCTGCTCACGCATCACCGCAGTGAGCCGCTTATGTGCAGCATCGCGGGCGGTATAGACCGTGCCGGAGAGGGTCACGCGATCGCCGGCGTGCAGGGCATTCTGCTCCCGCACGATTACCGGCAGATCGGTCACATTCAATATATGGTTCATCAGACGCTCAGTTCCAGCTATTGCTGTTCTCGCCTGCGCTCTCCGCGAGGTCATCGAAATTGAACTCGCCCTTATTCACCTTGCTGAAGGACTTGTTCGCGACCTCATCGAAGCTCTCGAAGCTGGGCAGATCATCGTCATCATTGACAGTATTGCGCGCCTCAGAGATGACATTTTTCGCCTCATTCAGGCGGCTGCCGGCCTGACCGGTGAGATTTTCGAGAACGAGGGAAATCTCGTTGAACTTCTTGGAGACGCTGTCGATCTCGGAGCGCAGCAGAGCGCGGACCGTTCTCGCAGTCTCGGTCGTTGTCTTGGTTCTCTTATCGGCATCCGCCAGGGAAGCACGCACGGATTCTTCAGCATCTGCGACGGTTTTGATCGCCTTCGCATCAGCATCGTTGAGCTTCTTCTCGGCCTCTGCATTCGCATTGCTGATCGTCTCATCAGCCTGCTTATTCGCATCGGCGATGGTCTGCTCCGCCTGCTTGTTCGCACCGGAAACCGTCTCCTCAGCCTTTGCATTTGCCTCAGCAACGATGGCATCAGCCTGTGCTTTTGCATCCTTGATGCGCTTGTCAGCTTCTTTTCTGGCTTCGGAAGCGACCTTCTTTGCGGTCATCTGAGCCTCCATGAACAGTGCGCTCATGTCGAAGCTGGAATCGCCGCCGTTCTCCTTCAGGTCAGCGACCTGCTGCTGGAGATTCTCAATCTCGCGGTCCTTATCAGCCAGAGAGTTGCTCTGCTCAGAGATCAGAGCCTCATATTCAGCGAGCTTCTGGAGATCCGCCTCATTGGACAGACCTGCCTGCTCCTCGATCATAGTATTCTTTGCCTCAAGCTCAGTGCGCAGAGCATTCATCTCTGCCTCATTCTCGGCAGCTTTCACTTCAAGCGCAGCAGACTTTGCTTCAGCGGCATTTGCACGCGCCTCAAACTCAGCGAGCTTGGCAGTGATCTCCTCATTATTGCCGCCCGCAGTGAGTGCCTGTGCAGACATCGCTGCGAGGTCGGTGCGGAGAGATTCGTTATCCTCATTCAGCGTAGTCAGACGGCTTTCGAGCTCGGTGATCTTATTGTTCAGCTCTGTCTTTTCCTCGCGCTCAAGCTCCAGCTCTGCCTGTGCAGAAGCAAGGTCAGCCTGTGCATCGGTCGCAGCCTGCTTTGCAGTTTCGAGCTCAGTCCGCAGCTCAGCAGCCTCGCCGCTGACCGCGCCGCCCTCGCCGTCAACCTCGATGACGGGACGGTTCTTCAGCTCATCCTGTGCGGCGCGAAGCTGATTCTTCGTCGTGCCCAGCTCGCCGCGGAGTCTGGTCAGCTCGGCTTCAAATTCAGCCTCCTTCGCATCGCTGAGCCCTCCGCCGTTTTCCATCTGTTTCTTCAGCTTATCGAGCTCTTCCTGAAGCAGATAGTTTTTGGAATTGAGTTCATCGACATAATTCAAGACGTCTTCCTTAACAAATCCGCCACCGATTTTGGTGGTTCTCAAAACATTTGGCTCAGCCATATTTACGCTCCAATCCTCCGCAGACAAAATGATGTAGTTGCAGGTACGCTGAGGGCGGGCTCTGCGCCGCACAATCCCCGCAGGAAAACCGTCGGCCTTCGGCTGTTCGCGGACCACAGCCTCAGCAAACCGGTCAGCCGCGCAGGGCATCCCTCATACTCACATATTATATGATAACATATTTTCAAGGATTTTTCAATGCACTGAGCGTAGAATTATCAGCCTGATTTTTGTGCAGATTCACCATATAATTTATCCGATTTCCGGAACAATAGACAAAAAAGCAGCAGAATGTCACTTTTTGACAGTCTGCTGCTTTTGGAATTCTGATTATTTCTTGTCAAGGATTTTGAAGATCTCAGAAAGATCGTCGTCATCATCCAGACGCGGGATCGCAGAGGCAGGACGCTGCTGAGCGGGCTTTCTCGGCTCGACCGGGACAAAGCCCTCAACAGTCTTGTTCTTGACCGGAACCGCTGTCGGAGCCGGCTGCTCGACCGGGATATCGTCGATCTTCTGCTCACTGCCGGGCTCATCATAGCCCGCAGCGATGACCGTAATGACCATCTCGTCATTCATATCCTCAATGAACGCAGTGCCGAGGATGACCTCGACGCCGGGAGCGGCAGTCTCGGTGATCTTCTGTGTTGCGGCATCGACCTCGGAGGACAGAACATCCTCGCTCATGGCAATGTTGATCAGCAGACGCTTTGCGCCGGTGATCGAAGTCTCAAGCAGCGGGCTGGAGATGACCGCCGAAGCAGCCTCGTCCGCCTTGTTCTTGCCTGCACCGTGGCCGATTGCCATGTGCGCATAGCCTGCGCCCTTCATGATCGTGGAAACATCAGCGAAGTCGAGATTGATATAGCCGTCCTCGACGATCAGGTCAGAAATCGACTGCACACCGGTCTTCAGGATATCGTCCGCCATCGCGAAGCTCTGGCGCATAGTCAGAGGCTTGTCCACGCCGACGAGCAGACGCTCATTCGGGATGATAACAAGCGAATCAACGTACTTTTTCAGTGTTTCGATGCCGCGCTCGGCCTGTGCCATTTTCTGTTCGCGCTCAAATGCGAACGGCTTGGTCACGACAGCGACAGTCAGGATGCCGAGCTCCTGCGCGATCTGCGCAACGACCGGAGCCGCACCGGTGCCGGTGCCGCCGCCCATACCGGCGGTAATAAAGATCATGTCAGCGCCCTTCAGTGCGTTGCTGATCTCATCGCGGTTCTCCTCAGCGGACTGTCTGCCGACCTCGGGACGGTTGCCCGCGCCGCGGCCCTTTGTGAGCTTCGCGCCGATCTGGATGCGGGTCGGAGCCTTGGAATTCAGCAGCGCCTTTGCATCGGTATTCACCGCGATATACTCGATATTCTTCACATCAGCCTGAACCATGCAGTCCAGTGCATTTCCGCCGCCGCCGCCGACGCCGACGACCTTAATATTCACCTGCGGATCAAATGAATCTTCATAAACAAAATCAGTCATCAAAGTTCCTCCATTCGGACAGCCCGGTGTATCGGACGACGGAGCCGCCTAAAAACATATAATACATTTTATCATAGTTTTTATGTGATTTCAAGTCTATTTTCGCTTTTTGTGCTATTCTACAATTTGCAGACGGAAATTCGGCCTGAATTTATGCACATTTCAAACTATTCCTCACGGAATCTGCGCAGGCTCGTCCGTTTCTTCCTGCTGCGGTTCCCGCTCCGTATCCTGCATAATGACAGAAATCTGATTATTTCCGATCATCCTGAGGCGGTAGCGCTTGTCCGGGTTCAGCCTCTCGATCGTCTTCGCCGCGAGGCGCAGCTTGTAGACCGCATCGACGCTGGTTCCCATCCGGAACTCGACATTCGTGCCGAACTGCACGATGATATCGCTCTGGTCGGTCATGTCGATCGACTTGATGTCGCGGTTGTTGCATTCCTCTACCGCAGCAGTCAGTGTTTTCAGCACATTATCGCGCTTTTCGTCCTCCGACTGAAGGTACATGCCGATTGTGCCCTGCGCGGGATTATAGCCGGTGATGACAATGAGATCCGGGCGCGGGTCGCCCTTGAGCTCCTCGAGCACCCGGTTTGAGCCGCTGACGAGCAGATAGCCGTAGCTCTGCGAAATATTGGCCACCGGCTTTGCTTTTTCGACCGTGATTTCGATGGTCGAGGGATATTTTTTTCTGACGCGCACGTTCTCCGCATAGGCAATCCCGGCGGTGATGCGCTGTTCGGCGGTCTTTGCATCGAGCCGGACGAGATTGTCCTTGTAGCGGATGCCGCTGAGTGTGACGACCTCCTCATCGGACGCATCCGTTTCATTGTTCACAACGATATCCGTGACATTGAAAAACAGCGTCATGGAAAGCGCCAGCCCGATGCCGAACACCAGCAGGATCACGAGTGCGAAATACGCACGGTGCCGCCGTTTTCTGCGCCGCTGACGCTTGCTGCTCTGGTGTCTTCTGACATTTTCCTTGACCACATCCTGCACGATCCCGCACCCCCTTTCGTCATCTTAGACAATATCACTTGTGAACACCGCAGAAACATCCGGCTCCGTTTCAGCCCTCTTTTCCCACAATTTCCACAGAGTTTTCAACATTTATTTGCAGATATGAAGCCGAAAACCGCAGTTTTCAAGGCTTTCCCCCACGGGTTTTGCACCGTTTCCACAGAGTTTTCAACATTTTTGCTTCCGGGGACCGTTTTTTTCGCGATTTGGCGTAGAAATTGCCATGCGTTTGGCAATTCCGCCGATGCTGTTGAAAGTCTCCGTGAAACCGTCATAGCCCCGGTCGAGATGCGGCAGACCCCGCAGAATGCTCTCGCCCTCTGCCCCTGCCGCCGCACAGGCCAGTGCCGCGCCGCCCCGGAGATCCATCGCGCAGACATCGGCGCCGTGGAGTGCGGGAACGCCCGTGATGACTGCCGTCCGCCCGGATACGCGGATATCCGCACCCATGCGCAGCAGCTCGCCGACATGCTTATACCGGCTCTCGAACACAGTCTCCTCGATCATGCTTGTGCCGTGCGCCGTACAGAGCACCGCACCGATCAAAGCCTGTGCATCGGTCGGAAAGCCCGGATGCGGCATGGTCCGTATGTAGCGGACACTTCTGAGCGGCTGTCCGCCGTCGAGATAAATGCGGTCGCGGCAGATGCCCAGACGGCAGCCCGACGCCCGCAGTACACTGAGACTGCTCTCCATATCCCGCGGAACCGCTCCGCGCAGACAGAGCGTTCCGCCCGCACAGGCACAGGCGCACAGCCAGGTAAATGCCGCGATCCTGTCCGGCATGACGGTATACTCCGTTCCGTGCAGCGATGCCGTACCGCTGACTGTGACAGTCCCCTCGCCCGCGCCGCTGATTTTTGCGCCGCACTGATTGAGGAATGCCCCGAGATCTGCGATTTCCGGCTCCCTTGCGGCATTGGTCAGCACCGTTTCGCCGTCTGCCAGCACAGCCGCCATGATGATATTTTCTGTTGCACCGACGGACGGGATCGGCAGCGGGATTCGCGCCCCGTGCAGATGCTCCGCCGTACAGATGATTTTCCCCTGTGCCTCCCGGATCTGCACGCCCATCTGCCGCATGGCATCCAGGTGCAGGTCGATCGGGCGCGGCCCGAGCTCGCAGCCGCCGGGCATCGTCAGCACACACTGCTTCAGTCTGCCGAGCATCGGCCCGAGAAACATGATCGACGAGCGCATCGCCCGCATATCTGCATCCGGGATCTCTGTCTCCGAAATGCCCGCAGGGTCAATGACCGCCGTGGTCTGCTCCATTTTGCAGCGCAGACCCAGATGATTCAAAATCCGGCTCGCTGCATAGACATCTGTCAGGCGCGGGACATTGTGCAGGACTGTTTCGCCGCTGCACAGCATGCTTGCCGCCATGATCGGCAGCGCACTGTTTTTCGCGCCCTGTACCGTGATCTCACCGCGGAGCTTCTGCCCGCCGGTGATCCGGAGGATCTCCTCTGCCATTTCTGCATCACCTCAAAAAGCACCGGCTTTCGCCGTTTGCCTTCAGCATATGCAAAAATTCAGCAAAGGGTTCACCCCTGCTTCAGAATGCCTGACAGGATCTCCCAGATGCGGTCATCGGTATCCTGTGCAAACAGTGCGCCTGCGCGCTGTCCCATGGCGATGCGCTTCTCCGGGTGCTGACAGAGATCTGTGACAGCCTCTTTCAGCTTGTCCGTTGTCAGATTTTTCTGCTCGATCACGATTGCGGCGCCGGCCTTGCCGAGCACCATTGCGTTGTGATACTGATGATTCTCTGCCGCAGTCGGATACGGGATCAGAACGGATGCCCGCCCGACTGCCTCCAGCTCACTGAGGGTCGAAGCACCCGCACGGCTGATGACCAGATCGGCCGCCGCGAGGCAGACGTCCATGTCGTGGATGTATTCGGTCACGCGCAAATGTTTGTCGGTATCAATGCCGCGTTTCTGCAATTCCTGCGGGAAAGTGTCCCGCCCGAACTTGCCGTATGCGTGGATATGGTTGATCTGCATGTCCGACCTGAGATGCCATTCCATGAGGTCAGGCATAATGTCATTCAGGCATTTTGCACCCTGTGAGCCGCCGAAGGACAAAATCGTCATGCCCTCGGGGAAGCCGAGCTTTGCCTTCGCCTGCTCTCTGGTGCATCTGGTCAGATTTCCGCGGACGGGCAGTCCCGTCACAAACGTCGGAGCGCCCTCCGGGAAATATTGTTTTGCCGCCTCAAAGGTCATCATGATCGCCCTTGCGCGCTTTGCGAGCAGCTTGTTCGTCACGCCCGGATAGGCGTTCTGCTCATGAATTGCAGTCGGGATGCCGAGCTGCTGTGCCGCCCGGATCACAGGGCCCGCCGCATAGCCCCCCGTTCCGATCGCGAGATCGGGCTGAAACTGTCTGATGATTGCCCGGGCATGGCTGCCTGCGGTCATGAGATAGCCTGCCGCCTTGACATTCCGGACAAAGTTGGACGGGCTGAGCGAGCGCTGAAGCCCCGCGACCTTCACATGCTCCATGGCATAGCCTGCCGCAGGAATGAGTGTGGATTCCATGCCGTCCGGCGTTCCGACAAACAGGAACTCCGCATCGGGCACATGCTGACTGATAATGCCCGCAATGGCGAGCGCGGGATTGATATGCCCGCCCGTTCCGCCGCATGCGATCAGAATTTTCATATCATTTCATCCTTTTCCTTTGGGAACTGCCCGGCACAGCGCAGCGCGGGGAGTCCCCGATCAAAATCCGCCGGAGGTGCTTTTACCGGCTTAGCTGTTGAGCTTTGCCTGCCGGGAAATATTGAGCAGAACGCCCATTTCCGCGAGCTGCATCATCAGCGCCGTGCCGCCGTAGCTGAAGAACGGCAGCGAAATACCCGTATTCGGGATTGCGTTGCTGACAACGGCGATATTCAGGAGCGCCTGAAGGCCGATGTGCATGGTGAAGCCGACTGCGACCAGCATGCCGAACTTATCCTTTGCCTTGGCCGCGATATAGAATCCGCGGAAGACCAGCAGGCAGAACAGCAGGATCACCGTCACTGCGCCGACAAATCCGAATTCCTCGCAGAGCACTGCAAATACAAAGTCGTTCTGCGCTTCGGGGAGATACTGGTATTTCTGCCGGGATGCACCGAGTCCCAGACCGAACATGCCGCCCGACCCGATCGCGATGAGCGACTGACAGGTCTGCCATGTTTCGTTCTGCATATATTCCTCGTTAAAGGGATCCCGCCATGAGAGAATGCGGTTCTGGAAATAGCCGATGCCCTTGCTGTACATGAGATACAGCACGACGCAGGTCACGCCGAGCACGCCCACGCCGATCAGAATGCCGAAATGTGCCGGTCTTGCACCGCCGACGAAGATCAGCGTCAGTGCAAGCGTTCCGATAATCAGGGTTCCGGAGAGGTGCGGCTCCGCCATCATCAGCCCCGCGACCAGTCCGAGCATTGCCATATACGGTACGATGCCGTACCAAAACGATTTCATTCTGTGGCCGTTCCGGACGATCAGCATGGCAAAGAACAGAACAATCGCAATCTTCATAAACTCAGACGGCTGAAATGTGATGCCGCCGCTGCCGTTTGCGTTCTGTCCGACGCCGATCCAGCGCGTCGCGCCGTTGACCGTCAGGCCGATGCCCGGTATCAGGACAGCAACCAGTCCGGCGACTGCAATGACAAACGCCGTGCCGGAAAGCCAGAGCTTCTCGAAGATCTGATACGGAACAAAGCTCAGGATACCCATTGCGACCAGACCCGCACCCGCGAAAACCACCTGACGGACTGCGTAAAACGTACCGGGCTGTCCGTCCTCGATCGCCGCAGGATAGGATGCGGAAAACATCATCAGCAGGCCGATGACCAGCAGCGCGATGACGGTTCCGAGCAGAACGCCGTCCACCTCGCCGTCCACGAGCCATCTGCCCCGTCCGGCGGGTCTGAGTCTGCCGGTGCTCCGGCTTCTGGTTTCACTTGCATTTGCGTTAGCCGCCATAGTTTACCGCTCCAATCCGATCATGCGCTTTGAGGGTCAGATCTGTGTCAGTACGGCACAGACGCCTGCGGCCAGCCCGACCAGTGAGAACACCAGCACGATCTTGTATTCGCTCCAGCCGCAGAGCTCAAAATGGTGGTGAATCGGCGACATTTTGAAGATCCGTCTGCCCTCACCGTATTTTTTCTTTGTGTACTTGTAGTAAAGAACCTGGATCACAACGCTGAGTGCATCAAGGACATAGACGATGCCGACCAGCACAAGCAGCAGATGCATTCTGCACGCAATGCCCAGTCCTGCGAACGCCGCACCGAGATACATCGAGCCGGTGTCGCCCATGAAGCATTTTGCCGGATGCAGATTCCAGACGAGGAAG
>CAMNJD010000547.1 GCA_946540705.1 uncultured Ruminococcus sp.
CATTCAAAATAGCATCGCGAAGCGATACCTTATTCTATTTAACCGTTCTAAACCACCTTTTTGTGCGAGAATCCACCCAAATCTTTATTAGCCCGAAAAAAGGAGCAACAAATGAGAAAATATCTGTTCACAAGCCTTGCCGCGGCGCTGATGCTCTGCGCGTGGACCGGCTGCACCTCTGACCGGAATGTCGATGACTTCACCTCCGGGCTGAACGGCGTCCGGTCTTCGTCACAGGAGGACAGCACAGAGTCCTCCTCCGCGGCGGAGAGCAGCAGTTTGGCTGATGACGCTTCGTCCGTGGAATCGGGGGAGGAATCCGCAGAGGAAACCTCTGAACCGGAAAGCAGCACGGAACCGGAATCCTCTGCTTCGGACAGCATTGTGCTCTGCGACTGGCGTGAGACGGACCGTTGGACATGGTATAATGATGACGGTACGGATGCGACCTTCGCGATTCTCGCTGCATCGGATCATACCCTGATGATCGACACGACAAAATCCGGGCCGAATCCCTGGTCGGTGCAGGCAAAATATACCGGCGTCCGGCTGAAGCAGGGCTGTACCTATCGCCTGACCTTTGACTATAGCTGTCAGCTTTTCGGTACGGGTGCGGGCTATGACGTCAATGCACATCATGGGCTTGTGACTGTTCTTCAGGATTATGAGCCGTATGACCCGTATTTCGAGAGCACGCTGCGCCTCGACCGGAAGGATTTTCAGACGATGACCTATGAGTTCGAGATGACCGAGCCCTCGGATGACAATGTGTTCATCGGCTTCAGCTTCGGCAATCTCGGCAATACCGGCTGTACCGCACAGATCCGGCATATTCAGCTCGAGCAGATCGCGGATTGATAATGTGCATATATCATTTTACATGTACTTTCGGATTCTTGGCATAGTGTACAAAGATGACGGATGCCCCTTGACATTTACACCATTTTCCTGTATAATTAAACTCCGCAGGGAGTATTGATTTTTCATGTACCTGCGGAATTTCAGTAATTCTACACATTTGCGGCGTCACTGCTGTGAATGTCTGATGCTACAAAAGAAAAGGAGTGACGATTTCCATGAAAAGAACATATCAGCCGAAGAAGCGGCACCGCAAGATGGAGCACGGCTTCCGGAAGCGTATGGCAACCGCGAATGGTCGTAAGGTTCTGGCTCGCCGCCGTGCAAAGGGTCGCGCAAGACTGACCTATTGATCCGATACGCAAAAAGAGAGCCGCAACCCGTTTGTGGCTCTCTTTTTTCTTAGGAAACCCCGGGAGGAGGCGATTCGCATGCTGTTTACGCAAAAGCTGAACGATAATGCGGATTTTCAGCGGCTGTACCGCAGGGGTGCGTTCTGTCCGCTCGGCGCCGCGCTGATCTATGTCATGCCGAACCGGCTTCCCTATAACCGCCTCGGCATTACCGCCGGCAAGAAGATCGGCAATGCCGTGAAGCGAAACCGCGCAAAACGGATGATCCGTGCGGCATATTCTGCCGCAGAGCTGCAAATGCCCATCGGCATCGACATCGTTGTCGTTGCACGCAGTCAGCTCCCGGAGCAGAAATCCGATATCCTGACGCAGAGCTTCTGCACCAGAGGCGTCCGGCACTGTCAGGGCGTCAGCAGCGGGGAGATTCCCTGCACGCTGAATTCCAAGGCAGCGCCGAGAAAACGCAGTCCGCAAAAGAAGAGCAAGGAGCAGAAATGAAACTCGTGCGCAAGGTCTTCATGCTGCCGATCAGAGGCTATCAGCGGTTTATTTCGCCGCATCTGCCGGCTGTCTGCCGCTACACCCCGACCTGCTCATCCTATGCGCTTCAGGCGATCGAACGCTTTGGCGTGATTCCCGGCATCTGGCTCGGGACACTGCGGATCTGCCGCTGCAACCCGTTTTCCGCCGGCGGCTGGGATCCGGTTCCGCTGAAGTTCGATTTGCTCGGGCGGCACAAAATCCCGCAGCCTGACCCGCTCACCCCGGCACAGCGCAGAGCCAAGGACGAATATGACTGGCTCCTCGCGCCGCGTACCAAATGGCACGGCTCTCATGCGCGGTACGGGCACTGACACCGATGTGATACGATATTTATAAATGATTCCCATGAACGGAGGACCCGCACTTGTTTAATCTGATTGCAATTCCGCTTGGCTGGGTCATGTGGGCGATCTATCAGGTCGTTCATAACTACGGCCTTTCGATTCTGTTGTTTACGATCTTCATTAAGCTGCTGACATTGCCAAGCACCTACAAAATGCAGGTCAATCAGGCGCGGATCGGCCTTTTGGCACCGCAGGTTCAAAAGCTGAAGAAGTCCTTTGCCAATAATCAGCAGCGGTTCCAGGAGGAGCAGAATAAGCTCTATGCCGCAGAAGGCGTGAACCCCAGCGGCGGATGCCTTGGCACCTTCCTCACAATGTTTATCCTGCTCGGCGTTTACCGCGTTGTGATGCAGCCGCTGAAGTTCATTCTCCGCATCGACAGTGATACGATCAGCAAAGCTTCGGATGCACTGAAAAAATGGCTCGAGAACAATCATCTCGAGGAAAAATATCTGTCAAGCCGTCCGGAGCTGATTCTGCTGAAATACCGCAACCAGCCGGAAATTTTCAGCGGTATCGAGGGCTTTTATGACAAGATCAAGGACTTCAACGTCAAGATCTTCGGCTTCGACCTGACCGGTGTGCCGTCGCTGCACCCGGAGGGCGGCTGGACAACAACGTGGATCCTTCTGCTGATGCTCCCGATCCTCGCAGCGCTGGTGCAGCTCGTGAGCTCGTTTATCACACAGGCTCACAGCAGAAAATCGAATCCTGACAACCCCTCAAACAACGGCTGCATGACCGCGATGGTCTACCTTTCGCCGATTATGACCATCTGGATCGGTCTGAGCGTTCCGGCCGGTCTGAGCTGGTACTGGCTGGTCAACGGTGTGCTGAGCCTTATCGTGACTGTGCTGCTCTATCGCTATCTCTCCGGTGAGCGCCTCACGCAGATCAACGAGAAGGAAAAAGCAAAGCAGCTCGCAAAGGGACCGACCTGGATGCAGCGCATGATGGAACAGTCTGCACAGTATCAGGCAGAGCAGCAGGGGCGCAGCAGTGAGGGCAACCGCACCCGCTATGCGGACGGTGATGACGGCATGAGCCGCAAGGAGCGTGCCGAATATGAGAAAAAGCTGATTGAAGCGGCGAGAAAGCGCGCTGCTTTGAAATATGGTGATGACGTACCGGAAAGCAGCGATTCTGACGAAGATGCATGATTTTCCGAAATAAGTACGTAACTGAAAGGAGCTGAATTGATATGACCGGAATCTTTACCGCACCGACGCTCGATGAGGCAAAGCAGAAGGCCGCTGATGCTTTCGGTGCGCCTGCTTCTGAGGTTTCCGTCAAGGTGCTGGAGGAGCCAAAGCGCTCCCTGCTCGGCGGGTTGTTCGGCAAGAAAGATGAGTACCGGATCGAGGCAAGCTATACGCCTGCTGCCGCAGATGAGCCGGAAACGGAGGATGCTGCCGAGCCCGTGATGACAGCCGAGCCTGTTGAGGCGCCTGCCCCCGCAGTGCCCGAGCCCGCTGCCGAGACAATGGATGCAAACGCTGAAAATGACGAAAAATCTGAGATTTCTCCTGAAGTTCTGCTTGAGAAGATGCAGGCAGGTGCCGCGTATCTGGAGCAGATTCTTGACAAGCTCGCCCCCGGCGTGAAATGCGAGGGGAGACTGGAAAACGGTATTTCCTTTGAACTGACCGGTGAAAACGCCGGCTCGCTGATCGGCAGACGCGGCGATACGCTCGATGCACTGCAATACCTGACCTCGATGATCGCAAACCGCGGCGACCGTGAATATGTGAGACTGACGATCGACACCTGCGGTTATCGCGAAAAACGCAGAAAGGCGCTTCAGGAGCTCGCGCAGCGCATCAGCAAAAGCGTTCTTCGCACCGGCAGAAGCATTGCACTCGAGCCGATGAATCCGTATGAGCGCCGCATTATTCACTCTGCCGTGACCGAGATCGAGGGTGTTTCGTCCCATTCGACCGGCGAGGAGCCGAACCGCAAGGTCATCATTACGAATGATTCTGCTCCGGCTTATAAGCGCGACGATAAGAATGCGCGCAGCTTCCGCAGCGGCGGCGGAAAATTTGACCGCGGTGACAGAGGCGACCGTAAAGGCGGACGCGGCGGCCGACGGAATGACCGGGATCGCCGTGAGCGCAGACCGTCCGGTGAGGGGCCGAGAAAGCTCGATCTTTCCACGAGCTTTGAGAAGGACTACAAGCGTCCGAAGCCCGAGGACGCGCTCAATGCGGGCGTTTACGGCAAGATTGATTTCTGATAACGGAACGGGCGGCTTTGCTGCCCGTTTTCTTTGGGGTAAATATGAAAACAATAGCAGCGATCTCAACACCGCAGGCACCGGGCGGCATTGCAATGATCCGGATGACCGGCGAGAATTCTATCCAAATCGCAGATCAGATTTTTGCTGCGTTTAACGGAATAAAAGTGACGGAAATGCACGGATATACGTGCGCTTATGGGACAATTTCGGACAGCGGTGAGCGTGTGGATGATGTTGTTTTAACACTGTTTCGTGCGCCGCACAGCTATACCGGGGAGGATACCGTTGAGATTACCTGTCATGGCGGAATATATTTAACAAATCTAATTTTACATATTCTTCTGCGTCACGGTGCTGAGCCTGCACCGCCCGGAGAATTCACAAAACGCGCATTTCTGAACGGAAAACTGTCACTCTCGCAGGCCGAAGCTGTCATGGATGTGATCGAAGCAGACGGCCGCACTGCTCTGCGGCAGGCGAATCTTGCAAAGGATGGACGGCTTGCGAAGCAGATGCGCGATGTGTCAGATGCGCTGACCGGTATTTTATCAGCACTTGCATATTGGCTGGATGATGCGGAGGAGTTTCCGCCGGAGCTTGAGCAGTCCCGATTATCCGCACAGATCCGTGAAATTCGTGACAAACTGAACGCTATGACTGCCCATTATCAGGACGGCCTGATTCTGCGTGCCGGAATTCGGACAGTGCTCCTTGGACTGCCGAACGCCGGCAAGTCATCTGTGATGAATCGCTTGTGCGGCATGAATCGCAGTATTGTGACGGATATTGCAGGAACCACCCGTGATGTTGTGACAGAACATGTGAAAATCGGCGATTATACGCTGATTTTGTCTGATACCGCTGGAATTCGGGAGACTGCAAATGTCATTGAAACGATCGGAATTGAGCAGGCAATGCATGAACTGGAATGCGCCGATCTGGTCATTTATGTCATTGACGCGTCAGCAGGGATCACAAAGGATGACTACACGATGATGCAAAAATGTCGGGGCAGAAAGCTGCTGGTTCTCTGGAACAAAACCGACCTTGATGCCGCTGACCCGCCTGCGCTTGACTGTCCGGTGATCTGCTGTTCTGCACTTCTGGATGAGCACTTCAGCGGGTTCGATGCTGCTCTCCGGGAGCTGTTTCCACAGGCGGAGATCGGTCAGCCTGTTGCGATGAATGAACGTCAGTTTGCTTTGCTGTCAGAATCGCAGCAGCATTTGGATCATGCGATTTCACTGCTTGAGGACGGCGCTGAGCCGGATTTTCTTTCCGTTGATCTGGAACTGGCTGCGAAGCGCTTATCCGAGATTGAAGGCAAGGACGTCACACAGGCAACGATCGACGGTGTGTTTTCAAGATTTTGCGTTGGAAAATGATGTTCCATGTGGAACAATTTACTGGATGGTGATTTGTTCCACATGGAACATTTCTATCTGTTTCACATGGAACAGCGAGTTTGGTGTTCCACGTGGAACAAGAGAGGGGATAAGATGAATATTCTGGGTGAATTTGATGTTGCAGTGATCGGAGCCGGTCATGCCGGGATTGAAGCAGCGGTTGCTTCTGCCAAACGGGGATGCAAAACGGCTCTGTTCACCATATCGCTGGATCAGATCGGTAATATGCCGTGCAATCCGTCGATCGGCGGCAGTGCAAAGGGACATCTGGTGCGGGAAATTGATGCACTTGGCGGCGTTATGGGCGAGGCCGGTGATGCATGCTGTATTCAAATGCGAATGCTGAATTTGAGTAAAGGCGTTTCTGTTCACAGCCCCCGCGCGCAGGCCGATCGAGCAATGTACCACATACACACGAAGAAAATCGTTGAAAATACGAAGAATCTGTATGTAATTCAGGCGGAGATCGCTGATATAATGATAAGCGAGACGAATGAAGTAAAGGGCGTCATGAACAGCTTTGGCGGTGTGTACCTGTGCAAAGCCGCTGTAATCTGCGCCGGTACATTTTTGAACGGCCGGGTTTATATCGGAAAGCGAAGCCGTGAGAGCGGCCCGGATTCCTGCCTGCCGGCAAAGTATTTATCCGAAAATCTAGCGAAACATGGTGTCAGTCTGCGCAGATTCAAAACCGGAACGCCTTGCCGGGTGCATCGCCGCAGTATAGATTACACTCTGCTTCAGCCGCAGTTTGGTGATCCGAATCCGCAGCCGTTCTCATTTATGGCAGAGAGGGGAAGCGTGCGGAATGATGCGGTCTGTTATATTGCGAATACGAATGCTGAAACGCATCGGATTATCCGTGAAAATCTTGGAGAATCACCGCTTTACGGCGGCGTGATTCATGGTGTTGGGCCGAGGTACTGTCCGTCTATCGAGGACAAAGTAGTCAGATTTGCCGAACGCGAGAAGCATCAGATTTTTGTTGAACCAACCGGGATCGACTCGGAGGAAATGTATTTGCAGGGCTTCAGCACTTCATTGCCGGAGTTTGTGCAGGTTCAGATGTATCGTTCTGTTCGTGGATTTGAGCATATTGAGATCATGCGTTCGGCTTATGCGATTGAATATGACTGTATCAATCCGCTTTGTCTGCTGCATTCATTGGCTTTTCGCGATTATCACGGGCTGTTTTCTGCCGGGCAGTTTAACGGAACATCGGGATATGAGGAAGCCGCTGCACAGGGCTTGATTGCCGGAATCAACGCATCTGCGTATGTTTTGAATGAGCGACCGCTTGAACTGGAACGGAAAAGCTCGTATATCGGAACGCTGATCGACGATCTTGTCACGAAAGGAACAGATGACCCGTATCGCATGATGACAGCGCGGAGTGAATACCGATTGTCTTTACGGCATGCAAATGCAGATGCACGGCTGACACCGATCGGCCGCAGATACGGCCTGATCTCTGACATGAGATGGAATGTGTTTGAAGGAAAAATGCAGCATATCCATGATGCGATTGAACAAATACAAAAACTGTCCGTCACACCCGGACAGGTGAATGAAACGCTTGCAAAACTCGGTACAACACCGATTACGCAGACAACAAAGCTCGAAACGCTGCTTCGCCGTCCGCAGGCGGATTTCCGGACGCTGAGCACGGTGCTTGAGCTGCCGTTTGCGCTGAGCGATGCAGAAGCGGATGAGGTCGGCAATCAGATTCGGTATGCGCAATATATTGAGCGTCAGAACCAGCAAAATAGTCATCTGGCTGAGCTGGAGCATGTCCGGCTGCCGCTTGATCTTGACTATGCCGCGGTTCACGGGCTTTCCTCTGAGGCAGCAGAAAAGCTCGGAAAACGCCGTCCGGAGCATCTGGCACAGGCTTCTGCAATTTCCGGCGTTTCGCCGGCGGATGTTGCAATCCTCATGACCTATCTGAAAGCGGGTGGCTATCATGGCTGAGATGGATTTTACGGCTTGTGCATCGCTGTTTTCGCGGTATCATCTTTCGCTTTCAATGGAATGCTATGAAAAATTGAACCGGTATGCACAAATGCTTACCGATGAGTCGCGTGTTCAGAATGTTACTGCCGTGCATGGAAATTCAGATATCTGGTGCCGGCATTTTCTCGATTCTGCGTACATTTTGAACCGGTTTCCCGACGGCGCATCAGTCATTGATATCGGCACCGGCGGCGGAATCCCTGGAATTCCGCTGGCAATTCTGAATCCGACACTACAGATTACGCTTCTCGACAGCGAATTGCGCAAAATTGAGTTTTGCGAGAGGGCGATTGCTGCGCTTGAATTGTCTGTCAGGGCAATCTGCGGCCGTGCTGAGGAGCTGGCTGCATCTGCGGCGTATCGTGAGCAGTATGATTTTGCCGTATCTCGTGCAATGGCAGCCGGTTCGATGCTTTCTGAGCTTGCGATGCCTTTTCTTCGCGTCGGCGGTACATTGATCGCGATGAAAGGGCGGAATTATGATCCGAATTTTGAACGGTTCGAGAGCGCGATTCCGCTTCTTGGCGGAGTATTGCACGAAGCAGAACAATATTCGATTGAAGGCGAGCAAAAGGCGCTGATTGCTGCGGATAAAATTGAGCCAACCGACCTGAAGTATCCGCGCCGGTTCGCAAAAATCAAGCGCAATCCGCTCTGAATCCGGCCGGATTGTTCCATGTGGAACAGTCCGGCTCTGTTTCACGGCGTTGTTCCACGTGGAACAACGAGAAATGTTCCATGTGGAACACGAATGATGAAGAATATTGAAGAAATAGTAACAATTTGATTCCAAATCAATACAGTGCGGAACAGGCATTGACACAGCGGCGATTCAGCGGTATAATATTGATGTAACGACTGTATTCTGAAGGATAGATGCGCAGGATCACGGCAAAAAATAAGCAGATATCTTCAGAAAACAGTCGGGACGCAATAAAAGCAGAGAGAATGCCTAACGGCAGCGAAAGGATGACGCATATGAGCAAACACAACGGAATGTCTGATACCCAGATCATTCCTGTCCCTAAAGTTCCTCCCGCGCAGGCGCCTGCGCAAAACCAAACGCCGAAGCGTCCGCCGACCGGCTCTGATCCGATGGCAGGCGCTCGGCAGCGCTCCGTTCAGCAGAACATGCAGATGCAGGGCGGCTCGCAGATAGGCTATCAGCCAATGGCCGGACAGCCGGTCAGCGGCTTCGGACAGCAAAGCCGTCAAACCGGTATGCAGTCCGGGCGGCAGTCCGCAATGCGGCAGCCCAGACAGAGCACCATGCGGCCGCAGCGAGATACCGGGATGCACCCGAACCGTCAGCCGCAGCGCCCAACCGGTGCCCCGCCGCAGGCCGGCCTTCGCCGCGCTTCGTGGGATGGCAATTACGGCGGTGCAGTACCGCCGCAGCCGCCCGTTTATGCGCAGCCCCCGGAGTTTCAGGACGAGGAACCGACACCGAAGCGCCGACGGAAACGCCGCCGCAAAAAACATAGCTGCCTGCGGCGCATTGTTTGGTCGATCTTCAGCCTGATCTTCACGATTTTTGCAATCTATTCGATCATCGCAATCATTGCGATCCGCAAAATTCAGCACGTTGAGACAGGTGAACGCCATTTGGTCGAAAATGCGGCACAGGCTGACAGCAATATTCGGAATATCCTGCTGATCGGCTCTGACTCCCGCGGAGATGAGCAGGGGAGAGCCGACACAATGATCCTGCTGAGCTTCAGTAAGTATAATAAAACGCTGACGATCACCTCTGTCATGCGGGACAGCTATGTGAATATTCCCGGACACGGTGTGAACAAGCTGAATGCGGCCTATGCATACGGCGGCGCAACGCTGCTCATGGACACGATTACAAACAATTTCGGCATTCGTGTTGATGACTATATCTGTGTGAATTTCAAGGCATTTGTTCATATTGCGGATGCAGTCGGCGGCTTCAAAATTGATATCACTGACCGCGAGGCGCAGGCAATCAATGTGATCCTTGAGAGCGAGGTCAACGGCATTATGGGCGACGATCCGAAATCGGATTTTCTGCCCAGCGGCGGCACATTCGTTCTCGACGGCAAGCAGGCGCTTTCCTATGCCCGCATCCGGTATGTCGGAAATGCGGACTTCGAGCGGACAGAACGGCAGCGCAAGGTGCTGAATCTGCTGCTTGATAAGCTCAAATTGCTCAGCCCGGGCAAGGTTTACAAGATCCTGAAACATGCAATGCCTGACCTTTCCACAAATATGAGCGGCGGAAGCCTCTACTGGCTCTCGCTGAAGCTGCCTTATCAGTTGATCTCATATGATATGCAGTCGCTTCGCCTGCCCGCGGACGGCACGTACAGTGATCAGACGGCGCCGGACGGTCAGATGGTTCTGGCGGTCGATTTCAATGCGAACTATGCGATCTATCACGATGCCGTGACGCAAAAGGGCGGCATCCATGCAGAAACACAGACTGGAAGTGTAGAATATGGAATACAGACTCGCGGCATTTCAACTGCTGAAGCTCCTTCAGACGGAAACCGACCCGGCTCACCGTCTGACACAGCAGGAGCTTCTGGAACGGATGCAGTCGCGCTTTGGCGTGAAGCTCAGCCGCAAGACCCTGAAAGGGAATCTCGATCTGCTGCGTGAGGCGGGGTATCCGCTCAATGCAGATCTGTCAGAATATGTCAGACCGGACGGCACTGCTGCCGTCCGGGAGACTGCATGGTATATGGAGCCGCAGCTTGAGCTGAGTGAGCTGCGGCTTTTGTATGACCTCCTGCACAGCATCCCGGCACTCCCGGAGAAGCAGCGGGACATGCTCTTTGAAAAGCTCTGCGCGAACACGCCGCACTGTCTGCCGGACTGCACCGATACCGGCTGCAATGCCGTTGTACACCTGCACCGTCCGCCGGCAAAGCAGCTCCTGTATACGGTCGATGTGCTCTGTGAGGCGATCCGTGCGAACCGTATGGCAGCATTCACTTA
>CAMNJD010000548.1 GCA_946540705.1 uncultured Ruminococcus sp.
AAATAGCATCGCGAAGCGATACCTTATTCTATTTAACCGTTCTAAACCACCTTTTTTGTGCGAGAATCCACCCAAATCTTTATTAGCCCCAAAAATATTGATGTACCAATTAAATCATAAAGAATAGATGCGCAGGATTTTTGTCGTGAGACAAGGCAGGCAGTATCACGGCAAAAAGACAAGCAGATAGCTTCAAGAGATCGTTGGGACGTCAATAATACGGAAAAGCCAGCGTGAACCGACGCTGTGCCGGTTCACGCTGGCTGAATGCAGAGAGGAAACTGAAATCTGTCTGATTATTTTACTTCGGCGGAAAGCGGAATGCCGAGCGACTTGATGCCGTTGCAGACAATTTGTGCTGTCGCTTTTGCACCTGCCTCTGTGAAATGCGTGAAGTCCGTGCCGCCGCTCACGCCGCCCATGTAGAACTTCCTGACAGTATTGTAATCGCGCTGATTGAAGTCATTGACCATTGCTGTGCCGAGATCAAAATACGGAATATTGTATTTCTTTGCAAGTGCCTGACACGCAGAATCAATATTGCGGTAGCCGACCTTAAACGGCTGCGTCTGATTCCTGATGGAAAGCGACGGGCTCATCAGGATCGGTGTTGCGCCCTTATCGAGTGCGCCCTTGATATAGAATGTCATGTAATATTCAAAGGAGCCGGTAACAGGGTTATCGACATTGCCCTTCACCGGTGCATAACGCTCCGATTTCGAGGAATCGCCGTCATTGATGCCGAAATCGACCAGCAGATAATCGCCGGGCTTGATCTGGCCGAGGATCGTGGCCAGACGTCCGTTATCGTAGAAGCTCTTGGAGCTGCGGCCTGCGATCGCATGATTTGCGACAGTCACATTGCCTGAGAAATAATCCTTCAGATAATAGCCCCAGCCCTGCTGCGGTGCCTTGCTCGCAGAATAGGACTGCGCGGTAGAATCTGACGCAACAAAGAGTGTCGGCTGATTGCTGACAGGCTGCTGCACGACTGTCTGCGTTTGTGTCGGGTCATAGGTTTCCGGAACGGGCTCATCGGTGAAGCTCAGGGAAAGGTAATCGAAATTCGGGCCGCCCTCAGCGGTATTGGATTGCAGCGTGATGGTGTTGATGCCTGCATTCAGGGGAAGTACGATCCCCCGCTCCTCCCAGGTCGTCCAGTCTCCGGTTGTCAGGAAATTCTGCTTCCATCTGTCCTGTCCGCCGTTGACTGAGATCATCATGTCTCTGTCGTTTTTCGAGCCGTTAGCAATGTTAAATGAGCACAGATAATTGCCCTTTTGCGGAACATTGACACGGAATGTCACCGCACTCTTGTTTGTATTGTCGAGATTCAGATAGTCCTGATAGGTGAAGCCCTTGTTTGTGTCCTCATGAACGCCGTCCGTGATAATCTGCTCAGAGGCTGCATATTTGGTATCTGCAAACGCCTCCCGTCCGCGTGCGAGAAATTCGCACATGACCGTCAGATCAGCAGCAGTCAGCTTCATATCGCCGTTGAGATCGGCAGCTTGCAGCTTTGCATAGCCTGCACCTGCACGGATTGCACGCTTCATCAGCAGAAGATCGGATGCTGAGAGCTTGCCGTCGCCGTTCAGGTCGCCCTGAAGCAGCGGGTCACTCTTGCTGTCCGGAATCACAGGCGGCAGAACCGTTGTCTCTGTCTCCGTCGGTTGTGTATCAGTCGGCTGAGTGTCTGTCGGTCCGGTCACGACCGGAGTGACCGACGGGTCGCCGGGCTTGATCGCATTGGCCATAAGCTCTGCAAGTACGGTTGCGCCGGCTCGGTTCGGGTGCAGCTTATCGCCCGACATATACAGCTTGGTGACTTCATCTGCACTCTTTTTCAGGCAGTAATCCTGCCAAAGATTGAACAGATCGACGCACTCAATATTCAGCTTTTTGCTGACGCGGTCAAGCGCACCGGCATACCATCTGCTCTTAAGAAGCGGCTTGAGCTGGCAGTCGCCGTTTCTGCCCTGCTGCTTGACGAGGATCACGCGCATACCCTTGGCCATTGCGCGCTTTGTCATATCCGTGATGATCTCCTCATACTGAGCCTCAGTCGTATTGTTCTTGGAATTTGTGTCATTGATACCAATGGAAATGACGTAGATATCGCCCTTTTGTCCGTTTTTCTCGATCACATCGAACTGACCGCCCTGAACGAAACCGCGTGCATACTGTCCGCTGGCTGCCATATTCATAACCTGCCACTTTGTTCCGTCCACGAACTGCGGAAGCATCTGTGCCCAGCCCGCCTGTGCGGAGCTGTTCAGCGGATAGTAATTGCAGACAGTGGAATCACCGCAGACCCAGATTGTCGGATTGGTGTGTGTCTGCGCGGAGATCTGTTTGATCTCAAGTGCGGACATCGTATAGGCATTGTTCTCCTTGCCCGCACAGGCGCAGATATTGAGCTGCCCGTCCGTAACAGGCACTTGCAGCGTATGGTAGGCATTGTTGCCGGTCAGGTTCATGATCTGGTACATTCCTTCGATCGCCACACTGGTACGGCCGGTATTGCCGAGCCAGACAGAAACCTGATACAGCCCGTTCGGCACATCGGCACAGAAGGTATACTTTCCCTTTGCAGAAGCATTCTTGAACTGCACCGCGTCACTGAGCGCATCCTTGCCGGAAGCAGCGACATTCGAGACACTGGTGCCGGATGAAAAGCCATAGCCGCGGCTGGCCTGATAGCCGTCTGCGGCGCTGACACCGGTATAGCCCTTAGCTGTACCGCCTCCGCCAAAGTCAAATTTCCAGTAGGTATTTGCTGCGGAACCCTTCAGTGCCGGAAACTGCATCCCGGCATTTGTCAGCAGCACCAGAGATGCTGCTGCGGAAACGAGCTTGCGAATCCATGATTTCATACAATAAAACCCCCAAATTTCTTTCCGCCTCCCCTGCTTCGCGTCTTTCGGCTGCGCTGCACCGAAGGGGTGATGCAGGAACGGCGGCTGTATAACGGCAGGGAGGCAGTCCGTATACTATCCGCTGAACCTTTCGCAGTTTCTCCGCTCTGTAATTATATTATAGCCCAACCGCGATCGGAATACAATTACAAATTCTCTCACAATCATGAACTATTCTTGCAATTTCACAGCGGATGTCCGCCTGTCACAGTGTTTTTCCGCGTCAGAATCACCGGCAAATGCAGAAAACTCAGCAAATCACTTGACGCAAGCGTTTATTTCGGCTATAATTACAGCAGAAGCTCACCCTCATCACGGGCTTGACCAAATCCGGAGAAAGGAATATTACCGTATGAAAAAGAAACTCTTAATTTTTGCTGCGATTCTGTGCCTGACGGCGGCAGGCTGCACACAGCAGGAGCAATCCTCCTCTGATGCCAATGCCTCCGCTGCTGTCAGCGACACAACCTATTCATCGACCCAGCACGAAACAGATTCTCCGGACTGGGTCAAAGCGCTCCCCGCAGCGCAAGATGAAAACAACCGGCAGCTTTTCATCGTTGCAGGAATGGGCATGGACAAAACGACTGCAACGATCTCCATGCATGAGCGGGACAAAAACGGAAACTGGAAGCAGATTCTCTCAACACCGGGCTATGTCGGAAAAAACGGCCTCTGTCCGGACGGCGACCACGCTGAGGGCTGCGGACAGACACCGATCGGCACATACCGTTTCAACAAGGCGTTCGGCATAGCTGACGACCCCGGCTGTGCGATCCCCTATGTAAAGGCCGATGATTCGACCTACTGGTCCGGGGATCAGAATGAAGGCATGCACTACAACGAAATGGTCAGCATCAAGGATTTTCCGAATCTCAATGTAGATGACAGTGAGCATATCACTGACTACGAATACCAATACCGGTATTGCCTCAATATCAGCTTCAATGAGGACGGGACAGCAGGACGCGGCTCTGCGATCTTTCTGCACTGTCTCGGCCCGCTCAAGCCCTTTACCGGCGGCTGCGTGGCAGTTCCGGAAAATATCATGAAACTGATTATGCAGCGCGTAAACCCGGACTGCGTTGTCGTGATTGACACCTTTGAGAATCTGAACGGATCATTCTAATGTGAATCCTAATATAAATCAAAAGCCGCATATCTGCCTAAATCCCGGCAAATATGCGGCTTTTTCATTTTTACGGTTATTTGGCCGGCAGGAAGCACTTGATGAGCGCAAGATCAGCGCCGTTCAGTTTTCCGTCGCTGTTCATGTCACCTGCTTTCCAGTCTGCAAGCACGATATCCGGCTCGACAATCAGCCAGTCACGAAGCAGCTTCACATCGGAAAGATCACAGACACCGTCGGCATTGATATCACCGACCACGGGATCATCACCGCCGCCGTTGGGATCAAATACCATCTTAGCGCGCTTCAGATATTCATCATCCTCATACTTATCGACCTTTTTCCACGCTTCCTCTGTACCGTAAAATGTGATCGTCGCAGTTCCGTCATTGTCATCAAATGCGCCGCTGTTGATGCTTGTCAGCTTACCGGAGAGCTTGATATCCACCAGCTTATCGCAGTCACAGAAAACTTCGTAGCCCAGCTCCGTCACGCCCTTCAGTTCTGCCGAGGTCAGGTTTTCGCAGCCGGAAAACACATTATCCTCAACCTTCGCAGCGCCTGCCGGAAGCACCACAGAGGTAATATCAGTATTATAGGAAAATGCGCTTCCCGCGACATACTTGACCGATGCCGGAACCGTCACATCGCCCTTGCAGGTCTGTCCGTCAATCAGAGCGCCGTTGACAATCACCAGCGGGTCTTTCTTCCGCTGCGCTTCCAGCCACGGTGTACCTGTGAACGTATTACTGGATGTCTCAACCAGATGATCCGGGAACTCAACAGCCGAAAGTGCGCTGCAATCCTCAAACGCCTGGAACTCGATGCGCTTCAGGCTGTCCGGAAACGTCACGGATTCCAGATTGCTGCAATAGCTGAACGCATACTGGCCGATCTCCTGCAGCGTATCGGGCAGTGTCACGCTTTTCATCTGGAACGATGAGAAAGCAGAGCTTCCGATGCTTGTGACAGGCAATCCTTCAATCTCCGACGGGATCGTAATGGAAGAAGCCGTCATCATATTGATCCCTTTCCCCTCATCGACAATGCCGCCCATAATAACTGCATGATCTGAATATGTCTGATACATAATGTTATTGAACACACCTTCGCCCTGCGGTTCCTCGTAATCTGCATGAGCAGTCAGTACAGTATCAGGCTTCAAAGAAAGCGGTGCAGCCGAAACGGTAACGACTGCCGCCAGAAGCGCCATTGTTTTTATGAATCTTCGATTCATAACTTCCCCTCCTTTATTGTCTGAAAGATCTAGCCCTGAGCAAAACGCCAAAACCAATGCATTAACGAAAAAATCAGGGCACAAAAACAATTTTTATCACTATAAATATAGAAAACAG
>CAMNJD010000549.1 GCA_946540705.1 uncultured Ruminococcus sp.
TGCCGCCGTTGTCGCGGACGGAATCCTCAGCGGCTTCCAGCTTCAGCCCCTCGGCCTCGGTGAAATCCGAGAGCGGCGGCTGCGTGACGGCAGTCGTTGTCACGGCAGATGTCTCCGTTGTCGCGGCAGTTGTTACAGCGGGCGCTGTTGTTGTCTCCTGCGTTCCGTCATTCATGATCTCCCGCTGCTTTCCGCATGCTGACAGGCAGAGCATTGCTGCGCAGGCCAGCGCCGCAGCCGGCAGTTTCTTCATGTGAGTTCTCCCCTTGTTCTGTTTTATTGGTATCAGTATTCGCTGCCCTTGACCAGCGCCTGCACGATCTCCGGATTCGGGAACGTTGAGCCGTTGCGGTAGAGCAGACCGAAGTTCTCGCCGCTGCCGCTGAAGGCATTGTTATCCCACCAGACGCAGGTGATGCCGTGTGCGCGGGCGGCCGAGGTGTAGTAGACAGAGAAGTCGATGCGGTCCTGCAAATTGTCCTTGTTCATCGCGCCGAACTCACCGATCAGAACCGGTGTGCCGTTGAGGATGAACCTGCCGTAGAGATCGTCCATGAACTTTGTGATCTCACCGGTATCGTTGCCGTTGTCCATCGACCATTCCTTTGTGCCGGTCTTGTTCAGTGCGAAATTATAGGGTCTGTAGGCATGCACGGAAACGATGATGCGGTTTGCGGGATCGGTCGGGAGCCGGAAGCCGTCATAGAGCGCACCCTCGGGCGATGCCGCATAGCCCGGGCACATCAGCCAGCGCTTGTCGTTGCTGCCGCCGGACTTGCGCACGGTATCGACAAAGAGCTGATTGAGCTCGTTGATGCACTTGACCGCGTCGATGCACTCCGCGCTGTTCGGATCGAGCCACCATTCGACGTTTGTGCCGACAAGGCGGGGCTCATTGAGCGATTCGAGGATCAGGTGCTCGTCGTAGTCCTTGAACGTGTCCGCGATCTGCGACCAGACTGCGGTGAGGTAGGTTTTCGACTGCTCCATATGCGCGGAATCGGGATAATAGACCTTTTCCTCATTGTCGTGGTGCGTATTGAGGATGACATACATGTCGCAGGCTCTTGCCCAGTCCACGACCTCCTTGACTCTGGCCATCCACTTCTCAGAGATATGATTCTCCGCATCGACGTGATTATGCCACGAAACCGGAATGCGGATCGTTTCAAATCCGGCACCCTTGATCGCTGCGATATTTTCGATCGAGGTGATCTGTCCGCACCATGCCTTTTCGTAGTCCAGTTCATTTTCGGCGGAAATGCTGGTGACATTGGTTGCATCGAAGGTGTTGCCGAGGTTCCAGCCGAGTTTCATATCCCGGATGAGCTGCATGCCCTCATTATCCGGTACGCTAAACTTATCCACAGTGACCTCCGGGATCGTGTCGCAGGGATCGCCGAGGATATCCGTCGGAATGGTGAACTCCGGGATCGAAGTCTCGGCGATGCCGCTGTCGGAATTCTCATTTTTTTTGCCGCAGCCCGCGGAACAGAGCAGCGCGGCGGCTGCTGCGATCGCTGTCAGGCGTCTGATGATTGTATGCAAAGTAAAAAGCTCCTTTCTGTCGGCGGTCAGCGCTTGGAAGCGGATGTTACATGCACGGTGTCGTAATCATCGGCAGAAACATGCACATCCAGCGCGTCGATCGAAACGGTTACGGACAGGTCGCCGGAGATATCCCCGGCCGATTCAAGCCCGAGCATTTCGAGCACTTCATCCGCATTTTCAATTACAAACCATCCTCTGTCGCGGGTGTCCTTCGGGAAATAGGGGAAATCCGCGAGATTATCAACATGCATATACAGCCCGTTGGGCCAGTGCGCATCGGAGGCGCTCAGCACGCGGATCTGACCGTTTTGGGAGAGCGTGCCGTTATAGGAAAAGCTCGCCTTGACGTCGGGGACATTGTCGCCCTGCGGTGTGCCGTCAAAGCCGTCGAGTGTCCAGCTCAGGTACTCTGCGCCGACGGTCAGCTCTTCGCCGTAGCCGCCCTCGCTGTCTGCCGGAACAGCCTCCAGACCGCGTTCGCTCCAGAGCAGCTTGGTATCGTCATCGCTGCCGGAGACTGCGCCGCCCTCTTTGCGCGGGACAGCGGGCTTTGCCGTATCATTTGTACTGTCTGTGCTGTCTGTCGTATCGGTTGTCGCGGAGGTTTCTGCGGTTGTCTCAGCGGTGGTTTCAGCGGTTGTCTCAGCGGTTGTTCCGGACGCGGATGCGGCAGTCGTTGTCTCAGCGGAGCTGCTGCTGTCCTCCGGTGCATTGGGGTCGCGGTCGCTGGAGCAGCCGGAAAGTCCTGCTGCGGCGAGGCAGCCTGCGAGCAGAAGCAGGACTGCACGTTTCTGTTTCATCGGTATGATCTCTCCCCTCAAATCAATCAGGCATATTGCCGTGCTCCGTAACGGAACATAACTCAGCAACTATATCATAGCATAAATCTGTCGAAAAAGCAAGAGCTTCAAAGCAGAATGCACCGCCCGCAGCCGCACGATTTTTATGCACTTTTATGCACTGCGGCAACCGTGCAGCAAGCGTCTGCGGGGGGCTTTGCAAAGCGTGCAGATACCCGCTGTCATACTGCCGGCTCTGTGCGGTATTGCCTGAACAGACGAACAGGAAGATACCTCGCAGGCGGGTATCTTCCTGTTGTGTGACGGTATGCTGTGCGGGCTGCGGTCACTTCATCGCCTGCACGAGTGTCTCATAATTCTTTGCAAGGCTGTTGACCGACGTAAAGCGGTTCAGACGGACGGTCAGGCCGGTATATTTGCCGTTTCGCATCAGATAGAAATTATTGTCTGCGAACTGCACGAATCCGAGCACGGCGGATGTGCCGTCGTTGAACTGATAGGTAATGGTCATTGCGGGGTCGCCCTCGGGCTTTGCATTCAGATCAATGTCACTGAAGCGGAGCTGTGTCACGGAGCGGTAGAAGTTCTGGCAGATATTGAGGGTTTCCTCGCCGGTGATCTCCTTGCCGTCGAGCGAATAGATATTGTTGCTGTAGTCGATCTCCAGCCGGGTCTTGACGTCCAGCACATCGCCCAGGTCGATGTCAATGGACTTCACCTCGGAGACAGACACGGAGATGCAGTAGGGATCGAGGTAATCCATCAATGTCTGATGGATCGCGGCAACGTCGGCACACAGGAGCTTGAATACCTGCTTGGAGTTGACGAAATAGCCGTACATCTCTGTTTCATCCGGTTTGTCGGAGACTTTTTTGCCGAACCAGATCTCCTCATTCATCGGTGTGTTCGCCGCATCCGGCGCCGTGCCCCTGACGAGCAGCTTCATCTGCGGCTCATCGAGCCCGTACATCGCGAGGTTATCCGGCTCGTCCTGCAAATATGCGGTGACGGTGACACGGACAAGCGAGCTGATGATCGCATCGGCGGAGGAACGGTCGAGATCCTGATCGACGGTCGGGGTCACGAGCTGCCAGAGCGCA
>CAMNJD010000550.1 GCA_946540705.1 uncultured Ruminococcus sp.
AGAAAAACGGCTTCAGGTACATCGGCGGGCATCCCATGGCGGGAAAAGAACAGGGCGGCTTTGTCAATGCGACCGACTCCCTCTTTGACGGCGCGTCCATGATCCTCACGCCGGATGCAAACACCGATCTGCCGACACTCGAAATGCTCAAAAACTACTTCACCGATATCGGCTTTGCGCATCTGACATTCTCGACGCCCGATGAGCACGACCGCATCATTGCCTATACCTCGCAGCTCGCGCACATTGTCTCCGGCGCATATGTCAAATCGCCGACCGCACAGAAGCGCCGCGGCTTTTCCGCCGGCAGCTTCCGCGACCTTACCCGCGTAGCGCGGCTCGATGAAAATATGTGGACGGAGCTGATGCTCGATAACCGCGAATATCTCGCAGAAGAACTGCGCATTCTGATCGACAATCTCAAGCCGTATCTCGATGCGCTCGAAAAGAATGACGCCGAAGCGCTCTGCGAATGCCTCAGAGAGGGCAGAATCGCAAAAGCCTCGGCAGGCGGAAATTAACCGATTAGGAGGATTCCGATGCACAGACACATTCTGACCACGCCCGACGGCAGCTCATACCCGATCCTGACCGGCGCGGGGCTGCTCGATACCTGCGGACCTGAGCTCGCGGCGATCATGAAGCCCTGCCGCGCCGTCATTGTCAGCGATGAACATGTCGCGCTGCTCTACATGGCGCAGGCAAAGAAATCTCTCGCAGATGCGGGATTTTCCGTGAGTGAATTCGTCGTTCCGGCGGGTGAGGAGAGCAAGTCCGTCGCCACGCTCGGCAGCGTTCTCGAAGCATTCTGCGAGGCGCATCTGACCCGCACGGACATTGCAGTTGCGCTCGGCGGCGGCGTCATCGGCGACCTCACCGGCTTTGCGGCGGGCTGCTATCTGCGCGGCATCCGGTTCGTGCAGCTCCCGACAACGCTGCTCGCAGCGGTCGATGCCTCAGTCGGCGGAAAAACGGCGGTCAACCTCGAACACGGCAAAAACCTAGCGGGGCTGTTTCATCAGCCGAGCGCGGTCATCTGCGATATCAACACGCTCAAAACACTTTCTGAACATGAGATTCAGGACGGCTCCGCAGAGGCAATCAAGCACGGCATCCTTGACGATCCGGCGCTGTTTGAGATCTACGAAAGCGGCGTACCTACTGAGAAATTCGAGGAAATTATCGTTCGCTCGGTCATCTATAAATCGCGTATCGTCACCGAGGATCCGAATGAAAAAGGCGTCCGGAAAATGCTGAATCTCGGCCACACACCGGCGCATGCGATCGAGCGGCTCTCCGATTTCGCGATTTCGCACGGTCATGCCGTCGCGATCGGAACCGCGATGATGACACGGGCGGCCGTGAAGCGCGGGATCCTCAAAAATGACGCAGCAGCGCGGATTCTCAACACACTAAAGCGTACCGGTCTGCCGACGGTCTGTCCGTTCGGTGCATCGGAAATGGCGAGGATCGCCGCGCTCGACAAAAAAGCCGCCGCCTCTGAGATCACGGTCATTCTGCCGGAAACGATCGGACGCTGCCGCATGGAAAAGCTGCCGATCAGCGCGCTTGAGGCACTCTTCGCGGACGGAATGGAGGGACAGGCATGAACGTCATCTGCTCGCCCGCGAAGCTCTCCGGAACCGTCCGCGCCATTCCGTCAAAGTCGGATGCACACCGGAAACTGATCTGCGCAGCGCTCTCGCAAAACGGCGGCGTGCTGCCGCTGCACGAACCGTTTTGTGACGATATTGCGGCGACCGTCCGGTGCCTGAAAGCACTCGGAGCAGGCTTTGTCCGGAAAGCGGACGGACTGCATGTTACACCGGTCACACGGCAGGCGCATGCTGACCTCGACTGCGGCGAAAGCGGCTCGACGCTGCGCTTTCTGCTGCCGGTCGCGATGTGTGTATGCGGCGACATTTCCGTGACAGGCTCCGGGCGGCTTCCGGAGCGTCCGATCGGGACACTGACAGATGCGATGTCCGCACACGGCGTACAGTTTCGCGGGACATCCCTGCCGCTCTCGGCATCCGGAGCACTGACGGGCGGAGAATATGAAATCCCCGGGAACATCAGCTCGCAGTTTTTGAGCGGTCTGCTCATGGCGCTGCCGCTGTGCGATGCGGACAGCGAGATACGCCTGACGACCGCGCTGCAATCGGCGGCTTATGTCGATATGACGCTCGAAACGCTGCGGCTTTTCGGTGCAGAGATCGACACGGATTCTGTGAACGGTCTGCTTCGCTTTCACGTAAAAGGCAAGCAAGCACTGAGATTTCCGGATCATATCCGGATTGACGGAGACTGGTCAAATGCGGCATTCTGGCTGACCGCCGGTGCCATTCACACCGATTCCGATATCACTGTAACCGGTCTGCTTGCAGGATCCGCACAAGGCGACCGCAAAATTTGCGAGATCCTGCAAAAAGCCGGAGCAAATGTCGAAGCCGTGTCAAATTCTGTGAATGTTTCATGTGGAACAATGCACAATTTTGACGTATCTATGGAGGAAATCCCAGACCTTTTGCCGATACTTGCAGTTTGTGCCGCATGTGCTGACGCGGGTGAATCCCATTTCACACATGCAGAGCGGCTGCGGCTGAAGGAGTCCGACAGGCTCTCTGCGACGGCTGAATTGCTGCGGTCGCTCGGCGGACGGGTGGACGAGCTGCCGGACGGACTGACCGTCACAGGCGGACAGCTCACCGGCGGAACAGCGGATGCCCAAAACGACCACAGACTCGTTATGGCTGCGGCGGTCGCTGCACTGAGATGCAGCGCACCGGTTCGGATCATCGGAGCAGAAGCCGTCAACAAATCGTATCCGACATTCTTTGCGGATTACCGCGCACTCGGCGGAACATGCGAGTTCGTTTCTGAATAACCGAAAGGGAAAAAATGGAGATTCTTGTCACCGGCGGCACCGTATTTGCAAGCAGATTCACGGCCGAATATTTCGCGAAAAAGGGACATTCCGTCACGGTTCTGAACCGCGGAACGCGCCCGCAGCCGGCGGGTGTCGAGGCACTGATCGGCGACCGTCATGATGCGAAGATGCTGCTTTGCGGCCGGCATTTTGATGCCGTGCTCGACATCACCGCGTACAATGCCGCAGACGTGAACGGCCTGCTGGATGCGCTGGATTCGTTCGGCACATACGTTCTGCTCAGCTCGAGCGCGGTTTATCCGGAATCGCTCCCGCAGCCGTTCCGTGAAACGCAGGCAGTCGGCGCAAATGCCGTCTGGGGTGCATACGGAACGGATAAAATCGCAGCAGAATCAGCACTTTTGCAGCGGGTTCCGGATGCATACATGATCCGTCCGCCGTACCTTTACGGGCCGATGAACAATGTCTACCGCGAGGCGTTCGTTTTCGAGTGTGCAGAGCTGAACCGGCCGTTCTATCTCCCGAAGGACGGTGAAATGAAACTGCAATTTTATCATATCTCCGATCTGTGCGGTCTGATGGAAACAGTCATTCTGACAAAACCGTCCGCACATGTTCTGAACGCCGGGAATCCCGGTACAATTTCCGTACAAAATTGGGTCGCAGCGTGTTACGGTGTTCTGGGAAAAGAGCCGCGTTTTATACGTGTTTACGGAGATATTCCGCAGCGTTCTTACTTCCCGTTCTATGACTATGAATACCGGCTGGATGTGTCAGAGCAGATGAACATTTATCCGGAGATCACACCGCTGGAAACGGGGCTTCAGCAGTCCTATGACTGGTGGAGATCCAATCGTCAGGCGGTGACCCGCAAGCCGTTTTTGGACTATATTGCGGCAAATTTTGAATGCCGGTAACCGGCAGAACAGGAGGCAGCACATGGCTTCACAGTTTGGCGAGCGCGTGCGCGTTTCGATCTTCGGCGAGTCGCACGGCCCCGGAATCGGCACGGTCATCGAGGGACTCCCGGCAGGTGAAATCGTCGATTTTACGTCGTTGCAGCGATTTATGGAGCGTCGTCAGGGCGGGCGCAATGCGCTCTCGACTGCGCGCAAAGAACCCGATATCCCCAGGGTCGTTTCCGGCATTTTTGACGGCAGAACGACCGGCTTTCCGGTCTGCCTGATGATCGAGAATGCGAACACACGTTCCGGCGATTACAGCAATCTGCTCGACAAGCCGCGCCCCTCGCACGCCGATCTCAGCGCGTTTGTGAAGTGGCACGGCAATGCGGATATGCGCGGCGGCGGACATTTTTCCGGGCGGCTCACTGCCCCTCTCTGCGCTGCCGGCGGCATTGCTAAGCAGATTCTCGGAAGGCGCGGAATCTTCGTAGGTGCGCATCTTTCGTCGATCGGAAATGTGCAGGACGAGCCGTTCCCGATGGTGCCTGATGCTGCACTGTTTGAAAGGATCGCGGAAAAGCCCCTGCCGGTCATTTCAGACGCACGCGGCGAGGAGATGCAGCGCGAGGTCGCCGCGGCGCGGGAAGCGCTCGATTCGGTCGGCGGCTCGGTCGAATGCATGATCCTCGGACTGCCTGCCGGGCTCGGCGACCCGATGTTTGACGGCATCGAAAACCGTCTGGCGCGAGTGCTGTTCGGCATTCCGGCCGTCAAGGGCGTCGAATTCGGCGACGGTTTTGCGCTTACGCAGATGCGCGGATCGCAGGCAAATGACCCGTTCTGCTATGACGAAACCGGCGCTGTCCGCACGCAAACGAACCGGAACGGCGGCATTCTGGGCGGCATCACAACCGGCATGCCCGTGCGGTTCCGTGTCGGCATCAAGCCCACGCCGTCCATCGGTCAGCCGCAGAAAACCGTGTCGCTGCGCACACATGCCCCGGCTGAAATCGAGATCAGGGGGCGGCATGACCCCTGCATCGCGCAGCGGGCTGTTCCGGTCATTGAGGCGGCTGCTGCACTGGTCGCGCTTGACGTCCTGCTCTGTGACAGCGGGGTCTGAACGATGTTCGGCAGACGAAAAAAAGAAACGGTCGAGGCATGGCTGCCGGAGTGGCCGACCGGGGATTATTTCATACGCTTCCGGCGATGTCAACCAAAGTTTTTGGTCGAGCTTTTTTCAAAAAGCTCGCGG
>CAMNJD010000551.1 GCA_946540705.1 uncultured Ruminococcus sp.
GAGATATACCGAAATCGGGCCGACTCGTTTCATTTTGTTGTTCATAAGCGACCTCCTGACTGTCAGCGCGTCGATGTGCGTCGATGCGTCGATCTATTTGAGATCCCCCCGGTGTCAAAATCATCGACGCAATCGACGCGACCGACGCAGACTCATTTGTTCCGATTCAATTTGATGATCTTCGCATCATGCGTCCGTGCTGTACTATATTGAATCCCGTACTCTGTTGAAAGGCGGCCGGCATTGACATTCAGCTTCAATGTCAGCGTGTTCGGCTTCATGTCCATACCAAGTACAGTGACCAAATCTGTTGCAGTTCCGCTCCACTCCGGCTGCTCTGATGTGACGAGCTTTGCAATCGCTTCGAGCAGAGGTTCCGGCGGTTCCTGCCAGAGATCGTTCTCGGCTTTCTCCAGATCCCACGAGAGCTTTTCAGGATTGCGCGTGAGGTAGAGTCGCTGATCCTGTTGGTCGCGTCCGGAAATTTCGAGGATTGCCGTGCTTTCCGTCCGCTTTTTCTTGTGGAGCAGGAACGCGCCGTCCGCCGCGCCAAGCAAGCCGTTCGTGCCGGAGATCATGTCGAACTTGTCGTCGGACTGCTGCTTTCGTGTATGATGCACGAGCATCAGGCAGATGTGATACTTGTCCGCAAACCGTTTCAGCTTCGTGATGACTTCATAGTCGCCGGCATAACTGCAAGTTTCGCCGCTCATTTCCCGAATCTTCTGGAGCGTGTCGATGATAATCAGGGAAGTATCCGGATGCTGCCCGATGAATCCTGCAAGCTGCTCGTCCAGACCTTTACCAATCTGATTCGCAGTCACGGAGAAGAACAGCCTGTCGGTTCCCTCTGTGCCGAACATCCGGTACAGACGCTCCTGCAATCGAAGGTAGTCGTCCTCCAATGCAAGATACAGCACCGTGCCCTGCCGCACCGGATACTCCCATAAGGGAGTACCCGTGCTGACATGGTAGGCAAGCTGCGCCATAAAGAAGCTCTTGCCGAGCTTTGGCGCACCAACGAACAGATAGGTTCCGGTATTCAGCAGCCCGTCAATGATCGGCGGCTTGCGCTGAAAGATTCGCTCATACAGCTCCTTCATGGAGATCGTTGCGAGAAAGGTCGGATCGAGCATCCGCAAAATCTCCATCTGCATCTGCGAAAAAGTTTCGTCCGGCATCTTGCAATTCTGCGCGGTTTCTGATATAATAGTCTTGTCTAAGAACTGTGACTGCTCCGCACCTGCTGCAACAGGTGATACCGGAGCGGTCATTTCTTTTCTGTCCATGCACTTTCCTCCTTCATGCCGTTCATGATTGCTGAAATCTGTGCGATCACGGTATACATTTCATCGCTGACATCTCCGCTGCGTTCCAGCCGCTTCAATTCTGTCAGTACTGCTGCAAGCTGATGTTTCAGCGCCTTGAATACCTTTGGATTGCCCTGCACGATAATCTCACGGTTCAGCAGCCGGTCAATGATGTAATCCTGCTTTGTCAAGCCGGAGAGGGCAACCATACGGTCAAGCAGATCACCTTCCTCCGGTGAAACACGGAACCCGACCGTCACAGAGCGGAACCGCCCCTTTGCATCAAGATTCTTCGCTGACATCTTCTTCCTCCTTTCGCAATGTATCCAGACTCTTTGCCATATCCTGCTGCACACTCGGAAACATATGCGCATACCGGTATGTGATCTCAATGCTCTCATGTCCGAGCCGGTCCGCTATCGCCACTGCCGAGTAACCGAGCTGAATCAGGAGCGAAACATGGGAGTGCCGCAGATCATGGACGCGGATTCGCTTCACGCCTGCTTCCTTTGCACCGAAATCCATTGCGCGGTGCAGACTGTGCTTTGATACCGCGAACATCCTGTCAGAGCCTTTGATGCCGTAGAGCATTTTCAGATAATCCCTGATCTCCTCGACCAGAAACTCAGGCAGGTCGATTGTCCGGATACTCTTTTTCGTTTTCGGATCCGTAATCAGATCCCGCCCGTTGAGCCGCTGATAGGATTTGTTGATCCGCAGCTTTTTCTGTTCAAACTCGAAGTCTGCGGGTGTCAGTGCAAGCAGTTCTCCGCAGCGGATGCCGCACCAGTAGAGCATTTCAAACGCATAGTACATAACCGGCTTGTCCATCATTGCTTCGGCGAATTTCCGGTATTCCTCCTGTGTCCAGAACTGCATCTCCTTGGCGCCCTTTTTGCCCATGCTGCCTGCGATCTTTGCCGGATTGCTTTTCAGGCCGTAATACCGGACCGCGTGATTGAAGATGCAGGAGAGCTGTGTGTGGAGGTTCCGCAGATAGTCCGGCGAAAGAGGCTTGCCGTTTTTCTGCTTGATGTGCAGCATTTCATTCTGCCAGGCGATCACATCGCGCGGCTGGATCTCTGCGATCTTCCTGTCCTTGAAATAGGGCAGAATCTTCGTGCGAATGATATGTTCCTTGTTCGCCCATGTGCTTTCCTTGACGCGCTCCTGCTTGTCGATTGCAAAGATTTCGACAAAGCTGCCAAAGGTCATGTCAAGGCTTGCTTCTGTTTTGAGAATCTGCTCATGCTCCCATTGTTTGGCTTCGCGCTGCGTCTTGAATCCGCGTTTTTGCGTCTGTTTCAGCTCACCGCGGAAATCTGTATAGCGATACACAACACGCCAGCCGCTTTTCCCGTCCTTGTAAACAGGCATTTCACTCCTCCTTTCTGTTCGCCGATGCACCGTAGCAGGTGCGCTCCATGAAATACTGCCGGTTCACGCGACCTGAAACGGTGATAAACCCCTTCTGCTTCAGTTCCGCGTTCAGATTGCGAATGATCTTGTAGGCAAAAGCTACTGAAATGCCCATTGCCTCCGCGACCTCCTGTGCGTTCATATACAGCTTTTCGTTCATGAACATCCTCCTCTCGGCTCTGTCTGTCATGCACTTTCGCATAACCTTTCTCAGTATGTGCACAACCCATATAGGTTGTATTCTGTATTATAGCATAATCATTCAGAGTTGTCAAGTACTTTTTGCAAATATTTTTTCGGTGCTTATCTTGACTATCGGTTTTATTTATGCTATAATAATCATACCCGTTCTGGTTGGGTTATCTTTTTAGGATAGGAATGAGATAATATGGCACTCGGTGATCGGATTCGCTATTTCCGCAAATGGCGCGGACTGACGCAGCAGGAGCTTGGTGAGGCAGTCGGTTTCAGCAAGGGCAGCGCAGATGTGCGCATCGGACAGTATGAAAGCAACGCCAAAAAGCCGCGTGAGGAAACACTGCTCGCACTCGCGGACGCACTCGGCGTCAATGTTGATGCGCTGCTTGCGCCGGACATCAGCAGCAAAGACCGCATCATGCAGACGCTCTTTCAGCTTGAGGATGAGCTCGGCTTCTATATTGATAAAGAGCAATCATACTATTGTATCAGCTTGAATTCCTCTCACCCGAGATATGCGGAAATGAAGGAATTGTTTGCAGAATGGTATGATGCCTATATGAGATACCGCAAAAGCCGGTTTGATCCCATTGAATATGATAAATGGCGCTACCGGTATCCGTATTACAGCCCGCAGTTTGAGGACGAGGAGGCTTACCGGGAGTTCATGCAGCGGAGACAGGAGATCGCGTCATGGAATCTCTGGTGCAAATGTGTGAAGAAGCCAACAGAAGGCATCTTTGAGACTGAGAAGATGTATCTTGCCAAGATGATTACCGCCTCCAATCCGCAGGACTATCACGGGCAGACTGTCGATGAAGGCTTTTTCGTTCTGGACGGCGATGATGTGATCCTTCACTTCTCTATGACTGATTTCCCCGCATTCTTCAAAGTGGAATAAACAAAAAGAGCGAACCGGTTAACAGGAAAACCAGTTCGCTCTTATTCTTTGTATAAATATGATCTGTTGCCAAAGTGTTGCCATTTGCGTACTTCTAAAATGAAAAGTCACGCAAATACGCAATTATCCGGCGCTTTCAGATCACTCCCACTCAATCGTAGCAGACGGCTTTGGGGTGAGGTCAAAGAGGACGCGGTTGACGTTTTCGACCTCTGCGGTGATACGGGCGGTGATATGCTGTAGCAGCTCAAAGGGGACATTTTCGACGGTTGCAGTCATGGCGTCTGTGGTGTTGACCGCACGGATGATGACCGGGTACGCGAAGGTACGCTTGCCGTCCTTGACGCCGACGGAGCGGAAATCCGGCACAGCGGTAAAGTACTGCCAGACCTTGCCCTCAAGGCCGTTTTTCGCGAACTCCTCACGGAGGATCGCATCGCTCTCACGGACAGCCTCCAGCCGGTCGCGGGTGATCGCGCCGAGGCAGCGCACACCGAGCCCCGGACCCGGGAACGGCTGACGGTATACCATATTATCCGGCAGAC
>CAMNJD010000552.1 GCA_946540705.1 uncultured Ruminococcus sp.
CCGGATCCGTCTCCTGATTCATCCGGTCCACTTCGCCGGCCGCTGCGGCCTCTATCTCCATGGCTTCCCGATAGGCGGCTTCCGCCTCCTCGGACATGCGGCCTTCATTGCCGTCCTCTTCCCGTCCACTCTTCTCATGTGCGCTGCCGGCCTTCTTAGCCACCTGATAAAGCTCCCGCATTTCCGGATCTACATCCTCATTGTCATCCGAAAAAAGAGCGTCATAGACCTGTTCATCCTCCTCCTCGATCCTTGCGAAGCGGGGATCCGAAGTCCTGACCCTCCGACGTTTCTCCCGCTCACTCTTGACCGCCGCATAAGAGATAAATGCGCCGAACACGGCTCCAAGTATCGCACCCAGTACCGTATATCGAAAGACCGGAAGCGGGTCAGGTTCATTTGCCACACTCGCGGCCTCCACCAATTTCACAGAAATTCCCTCATGTGCTGCCGGGTAGTCGGCGTTGGCAGCTGTCACGATCGCCGCGGCAATGTCATGGGCGACATATGGGTCCCCGGATCGCACATAAATATCTATGATCCCCGTTTCAGTCCAGACCTTTGTCTCAGCATTATATGCCGCTCCGCGTCCTCCAGCCGGGTCGTCCCTGTAAGACTCGTTCAGCACCTTTTTCCTGAGTGATGCATCACCCTCTATATATCCGGCAAATTCTCTTACGTCGCTCACATGAAGATCATCGCCGGTCAGCTGCACCTCAGCCCGTGACGTAAAGGTGACCGGAATCGCTCCCAGACACGCCAGATGCACGATCCCCGCCGCAAGGGCTGCCGATAATATGATAAGCAAAAGATTTTGCAGGAAGTCATTCCGCTTCATAATTATTTCCTCTCATATTCAGGTCTCATTCGAAAGACCGTGCGCGGGATCCGGTTCAGGCAGGCTGACATGATCATGACTAAATCCCCGCAGTCTTCGCTACACTGAGTTATTATAACAACCACGGCTTTTATGGGCAAGCATACATGACTGTAAGGTCGCAAATGTGTGCGCGCGGCAGACACACTCCATTCTTCGATCAAAAGGGCTGTTTTGCGTAAAAAAATAAGAGACTGCCGCCCGGTGGCGACAGCCCCTGAAATACTTATCTCTCAGTCAGGAAATTATAGCAGATTGCAGCAAGCGCCGCGCCCACGAGCGGGCCGACGATGAATACCCACAGGCTGATGATCGGACCGAAATTGCCGGTAAATGCCGCAAAGACAGCCGGGCCAAGACTTCTGGCCGGGTTCACGGATGTTCCCGTGAGACCGATACCGAGAATGTGCACCAATACCAGAGTGAAGCCGATCACGAGACCCGCAAGTCTGCCATTCTTATACTTGGAATCCGTGACACCGAGAATTGTGAGTACAAAGATGAACGTGAGCACGATCTCTACCACGAGACCGGCGATGAAGCTCCCGCCGACACCTGCAAGTCCGTTTGCCCCGAAGCCGCCGGTCATATCAGGCACGCCGCCGAGCAGGAAAATAACCGCCAGGATTGCTGAGCCCACAAATGATCCGATGCACTGTGCAATAACGTACGGAATGAAGTCCGCAGGCTGCATCCTGCCGGCAAGCAGGCAGCCGAGTGATACAGCCGGATTGATATGGCATCCGGATATGTTGCCAATGCTGTATGCCATTGCTATGATCACAAGACCGAAAGCAAATGCTGTCAAAATATAGCCACCGCCGGATATCGCGTCACAGCCGACCAGCATCGCGGTTCCGCAGCCCAGGGTTACCAGCACTGCCGTTCCAATAAGTTCTGCAATGTACTTCTTCATGTTTTTCCTCCTCACTAAAAATATATTGCAACAAACGATACTCGTTACATTATAAATCTTTCATGATCACGCTTCAATGGTCACTTGCTCAATTAGTCTGTACAGCAGCTGCGCCTCTCTTCTGCATCAGGGTCATAGCCACAAGAATACCGATACCGACGATATCCGTAACTGTTCCCGGCACCATGAGCGCAAGGCCGGCAGCGATGAAGATGACCCTGAAAACCGGATTTATATCCTTGAACAGGTGTCCGTTCAGTCCGGCAGCAACGCCAAAGAGGCCGATGAGCGAGGTAATGATGACCTGAACAAGCGTCAGTCCCGCCATACCGCCGGTCATACCCTCAAACTCAAGCAGCATGACCGGGTTCAAACAGAAGATATAGGGGCAGATAAAAGCGGCAATAGCGAGGCGCGAAGCAGTAAATGCTGTCCGCATCGGCGGCGCTTTCGCTATGGCAGAGCCGGCGTAAGCCGCAAGGGCGACCGGCGGTGTGATATCCGCAACAATTCCAAAATAGAATACGAAGAAATGCGCACATACACGCGGGATACCGATCGCCGGGCTGATCAGGATCGGAGCACATGTCGCAGCCATAATGCAGTATGTGGCAGTCGTCGGGACACCCATGCCGAGGACGATGCAGCAGAGCATTGTCAGGAACAGAGCAACGAGCTTGTTTCCACCCGAAATATTGACAATGAGCGTGATAAGCTGTGAAGCAAGACCTGTCGATGTGATACAGCCGGCAACGATGCCCGCCATTGCGCACGCGACAGCGACGGAAATCGTACCCTTGCCGCCGGCCTCGAGCGCGTCGATGATCTTTTTCACGGAGATTCTGTCATCCTTATTGATGAGCCCGACAAGGATCGTAATGCCAATGGCGACAGTCGCCGAGAACTGCATTGTGTACATATTCGTGGAGACCAGGATGACCAGGATAATAAGCGGAGCCAGAAGATAGATCTTCGGGAGCAGCTCCTTTGCTTTCGGGAGCTGATCTTTTGACATACCGCGAAGTCCGAGTTTCTTGGCTTCAAGATGGACGGACATATAGATGCCGACGAAATACAGAACAGCCGGAAGAACAGCGCGGAGCGCGACCTGCCCGTAGGGGATGCCCATGTACTCAGCCATGAGGAAGGCTGCAGCGCCCATGATCGGCGGCATGATCTGACCGCCGGTGGATGCAGCAGCTTCTACTGCCCCGGCGAACTCTGACTTGTAGCCTGTTCTCTTCATCATCGGAATC
>CAMNJD010000553.1 GCA_946540705.1 uncultured Ruminococcus sp.
GCGGTTCAGCAGCTTTTTCTTCTGCTCGTCAAATTCCTCCTGCGTCAGGATGCCTTCATCCATCAGCTCCTTCAGCTTGCGAAGCTCGTCCGCGACCATCAGCTTGGAATCCGCAGCACTCTGCTGATTCTTCGCCTTGTTCTTTGCAGACTGATATCCGCGTGCGTCCGGATCCGGATATTCCTCATAGGGCAGCTCATAAATGCCCTTCTTATGCAGCTCACGAAGCTGCTTCAGGCTCTCATTGTGCTTGTGGTCATAGAAGTAGAATGCGACCATGCACAGCACACCGAATGCCAGCAGACACCAGCCGAGATTCAGCCCGGGCGGTGTGTAGACCATCTTGACCGTATGCTGACCGGGCTCCAGCTCTACGCCGATCATGCCCTGGAACAGCGTCACAAACGGCTCGTCAAATTCCTCGGAGGTACCGTCCGCATAGTGGTTCGTACCGGTGTAGCGGTATTCCTTGCCGTCAACCCAGATCTTCCAGCCCGGTTCCGCCGGAATCGTTGTCATCATGATCTGGCCGTCCGCCGCAGTGATCTTACCCTCAAGGGTTCTTCCGCCGTAGGTCGTCAGCTCCCACTGGGATGCCTTCAGCTTATTGATATCCTGCTCAAACAGCCCGGAATCGAAGTGATAGAAGAAGAAGTTTTTGATGATCGTATACTTTTCCTTTACGCCGGCTGCATCCGTCAGCAGCGTCATACGAAGCTGGAGCTGCGTATGTGCGGGGAAGGTGCCGACATAGAGGATCTTGTAGTCATCGCCCTCGAAGTAAGAGCCAAGACCGTTTGCATTCGAGCCGTCCTTATTCAGACAGGTCGGCCCGTCAAGGTTCCACTGGTCTGCGAGCCAGAGATTGACCTTGCTCTGTGCCTCGGATTTGAAGAACAGATACAGCGGTTCATCAGTCTCAGTCTCAAGGAAGATATCGACGGTCGGGTCAGCCGCATGTGTCGCGCCTGCCGGAACCTGCTCGCGGTAATTCGTCTGATCGCCGTAGGGCGTGGTGTAGACGTCATTCAGACGCGGATTCGTAACGCCCTTTTCGATCATTTCCTCGGTCTGTGTGACCTGAATCGGATGATAATACTGATGCCAGCTCTCAAACGCGCCGTCCTGGTTGATGACCGTATTGCCGGAAATCGTGCTCAGCAGGAGATTCTGGCTGTTGAACGGGTTGTCATTGCCGAATTTTTCGATGCGCTTGATGCTTTCGTCGGCCATGAAGCCAAGTGCGAGTGCATTCTTGTTCTCATAGATGTTGACGGTGATCTCCGATTCGGACTGTGAAAGTGCCTTTTCGGTCATGATCTTCTTATAGGTCGCAGAAACATTCTTGTTCTGCTCGTCGTCATCCTTCAGAACATTTTTGTTGGTATCGCCCTTATCGAGCACGTACTTGATGCCGAGAATACTGTCCGCAAGCGGCGTATTGCCGTCATAGCGGGAATAATAGGTGCTTGCGGAATAGCCCATTGCCTCGATGAACTTCAGAATCTTTGCGTTCATGACGGAGCTCGAATGCGTCAGGCCGCGCAGACGGAATGCTGAGTTGTCATTGACGCAGCGGACATAGGTCTTTTCAGCGCGGTAGAAGGAATCGTCATACGCATAGAGCTTATCGACGACCTCACGGCCTGTCCGGATATATTCGCGGTAGGATGTGCCGGACGAGTATGCGACCTCGTGGTGAATATCGAGAAATGCGCTCTTTGCGTTATAGACCAGCTCGCCGCTGACGATCGTCAGCAGGGAGGCGGTCATGATGACCTTCATGCTCTTTGACGGATTCTTCAGGCCGAATGCAAAGACAAATCCGCCGTAGACCAGCAGCAGCATGATCGTTGCCGCAACGGTCGAATACTTGCCGATATACTCCTCGCCCTTCATGTTGAGGTAGTGCTGATTATAGGCGAGGATGAGCAGAATCGAGAGCACACCGACAGTGCCCGCGATCGCATACTTGTGGATCGAGGAAGCGTAGCGCAGCGCCATCGCAGCCATGCTCAGAACGATGAACGAGAAGATGAACGAATAACGGAAGGGGAGCCAGTTCGGCATCTGTCCGCCGTGCCACCAGATGTCGATTTCCTTGAAGAACATGCAGTAGAACATCACGAAGCAGAGGACACCGTAGCCGACCTTCTGTCTCCACGGAATGCGGCGGTTGAAGAAGAACAGCGGGAAGCAGAGGAATGAAAGCACGCCGCAGTAAACCTCCGGCTTACCCGAGACATTGACCGAATTATACTGATCGACCGCAAACTGCGCAACGAATTCCAGCGGAGAGAACTGACCCTTCCAGCCGAAATTGTAGCCGCCCTGCGGCTTTGCGAAGTCCATTTTGCCAAGGCTCAGGGCATTGTAGACCGGCAGAACCATGAATGCGGCACAGCACAGTGCAACAACGGTTGCCATACCCATGCGGATGATCGTGCGGACCAGCTTCAGGATCTCCTGCTTCATCTTCGGGGTGAACTGCTTGATCCAGAAGTAGGTCATGATGCCGAGATACACGGCCAGCAGCACCAGCATGATGATCATGTAGGCCTTTCTGCTGCTGATTTTCTTCTCATCAATCACATCATCGTGCTTTGCCTTGTACCACAGGAATCCGAACAGCACAGACAGGGCAGCGATCACAAATCCGCCGAACACGATCGGGCGGGCGTAATTGTCATACTTGTCCGAGCTGATGAACAGATAAAACAGGAAATAGATGCCGGTGAAAATGCAGCACATGAAGCCGATATAGAAGTTTGCGACGCAGATCAGCGCGAGCGGAATGATCATGTTGATCTTTCTGCCGTCGTCGATCAGGTATTCGATACCCAGAATAATGAACGGCAGACAAACCAGACCGTCCAGCCACATCGGGTCGATCGTCTGGATGATGCCGTAGGCGCACATGCCGAAGCTCACGCCGAGCACGACGGAAAGTCCCTGAGACACATGCTTGGATTTCCGCGCATAATAGCTGAACGCGAAGGAAGCCATACCGAGCTTGCAGAGGATCATGATCAGCAGTGCGCCCAGGATCTTTGTCCGCGGAAGCAGAATCACGATCAGCGTGAACGGGCTGGCGAGATAATAGCCGATAACGCCCATATATCCGCCGGAGAGGTTGCGCGACCAGTTATAGACCGTGCTGCCGTCGCCGTGGAAGGCATCACGGATCGCCTCAAAGTAGTAAACATACTGTCCGTTCAGATCCAGACACAGAACAGAATGATCGCCCGAGGGCTCCAGTCCGAAGAGCCGGTATGCCAGATAGACCAGCATAACCGGAAGGAAAAAGGCAAGCAGATATGACCAGTTCCGCCAGAACCAGCCCTTGATGCCCTTTGGGCTTTCAAGCTGCTGAACCATCCTGGAAGGGTTGCTCTGACCCGGAATCACGGCCGGAGCGCCCTTCTTTTTTGATTTAGACAATGAAATTCCTCCTTTTCTTTTGTACACATGTACACAGATTGAGATTCCTCTTCCGGCCGCCCTGACCGGCTCTGATGCATACTTTATTATTATACATTGTTTTCCTCTGTTTTGCAAGCCCTTTTTGCAAATTTCAGAATCATTTTATAAAGCAGGTTTTCGCAGGCGTGAGGCGGGAAAATTTCTGCGCATAAATATCCGGCAGGATGCCGTGCATTATTTGTGAAAACCTCCAATGATTCTGCAATCTGCTTGATATTTCCCGCGCAACATGCTATAATATATCGTGTATACGACTGCGCACAGGCGAAGTATGCCCTGTTGAAAATGTGCGGCAGCGAAAATATTTTATAAAAACATATAATATAAAACTGAAGGATGTGACGAGGACAGTGAATTCCTTTGATGAGGTGTTCGAGGCCGTAAAGACCTACTGTACAAGTGAGGGAAAGATCGGTGATATTCCCAAAAAACTGTGGCTGGATACGCTGAAGCCCGCCAGGCTCGAAGGAACAGACGCAGTTTTTTACTGCAATTCTGATTTTCAGCGCAATGTTGTCATGGATAACTACGAAAATATGCTGAAGGAAGCATTTGAGCAGATCCTCGGCTTCCCGGTACTGATCCGCCTGATCGTGAAGGATCCCAATGTCGAGGAGATCTCTCCGGAAACGGACGGCATGCAGGAAAGCCCGGAAAAGCCGAATGCGGACGGCGACTATGCCTATACGTTCGATACGTTTATTGTCGGCAGCTCCAACCAGTTTGCCTATGCAGCCTGCACCAGCATCGCACGCAGCGACGGCAACGGCAATACCTATAATCCGCTGTTTATCTACGGCCCCTCCGGCCTCGGAAAGACCCACCTGCTGACCGCGATCTCCCATGAGATGAAGCGCCGGAACCCCGATCTCAAGATCATTTACGTCACCGGCGAGACTTTCACCAATGAGCTGATCGAGGCGATCAAGCAGAAGAAGGACACCTCTATGTTCCATGACAAGTACCGCACGGCCGATGTGCTGCTCGTCGATGATATCCAGTTCATCAGCGGCCGCGATACGACACAGGAGGAATTCTTCCATACCTTCAATATCCTTCACGCAGCAGGCAAGCAGATCGTCCTGACCTCCGACCGGCCGCCGAAGGATATCAAGATCCTGGAGGATCGTATCCGGACACGCTTTGAATCGGGACTCATTACCGATATTTCCATGCCGGATTTCGAGACAAGAGTCGCGATCATCCGCCGCAAGGCAGAGCTGCTCGATCTCAATATTCCGGACGATGTCGCGGAATTCATCGCGAACAGACTGAAAACGAATATCCGTCAGCTTGAGGGCGCTGTCAAGCGCCTGAAGGCATTGAAGCAGCTCGCGGATTCTGCGCCCTCGCTCTCAATGGCACAGAGCGTCATTCGCGATATCCTGACCGACGAGCAGCCTGCGCCTGTCACCGTCGAGCGCATCATCGCGGAAGTCTCGAACCTCTACGGCGTTTCTGCGGAGGATATCCGCTCAAAGAAGCGCTCACAGCAGGTCTCCAATGCGCGCAAGGTCGCGATCTATCTGGTACATGAGATCACACAGATGACCCTCGCCTCGATCGGTGAGGAGTTCGGCAACCGCGATCACTCTACTATAGTATATGCAACGAAGTATGTCGAGAAAAATATGACCAAGGACAAGAATCTCTGTGATGCGATCGAGTCGATCACCAAGACGATCCGCGACGGATCGGCAAAGTAATTTTTCCTCCGCACTGTCAGATCGTTCATTCCTGCGCACTGCTTTTTCCACCCCTTTGTGCATCTGCACAAACCGCGCACGGAAATGTCCGGCATCCCGGAAATCGACAAAATTAACCCACCGGAAAATTTACAGAGCAGTTACAGCAGAGCGTTTGTTCGATCAACAGCCCTTTCAACATCTGTTGAAAGATATGTGGAAAACAGGTGTCGCATTTGCGGGCTTTTTTCCGTTTTCCACCTCCGGACGGCTCCAAAATGTGGAAAACTGCGAAATATACTCCCTGTATTCACACTTTCAACCGTTTTTTCAACATTCCCTCCCCTGCATTCCACCGTTTTCACCCGCTAACAAATTCAACACGGTGCCTGTCCACGTTTCCACAGATTTCCAAAGAACCGGCGTTCAAATAAAGCATGTTACCGTTTCGTCATTTTTTCAAGCAGCTTCGCAGTTTCTGCGTCAGCAGGCCGGCAGTTTTCACTTTTCCACCGTGCCTGCTGCTCCTACTGTTTATTACCTATTTATGTAAATGTGATTTTGTGTTCCGAATCAGATATGATCGCCGCAGTCTCATGCGGCGGAAAGGAATCCTGTTGATATGAAATTTACCTGTCAGAAAGCAGACCTCTTTGAGGTTCTTCCGAATATCTCAAAAGCTACCAGTGTCAAGACCCCGATGGAGGTGCTCGCTGCGATCCGGATGGAAGCGGCGGGACAGACACTCTCCCTCACGGGCTATGACTTAGAGCTCGGAATCCGCACGGAGATCCCCGCGGTCGTTGAGGAGGAGGGCGTTCTGCTCGCAGACAGCCGCCTCTTTTCCGAGCTTGTCCGCAGAATGCCGGACGGCATTTTGCAGATCACGACGGACGATCACCTGAAAATTACGATCACGGGCGGCGGTACGGAGTGCCAGCTTGCGGGCATGCGGGCTGACGAGTATCCCGATCTGCCCGACATTGAACAGGAGAACGGCGCGGTCATTCCGCAGCGGATCCTGAGAGATATGATCGAACAGACGATCTATGCCGTTTCGCTCGACGAAACAAAGCCGATCTTTACCGGCGAGCTCATTGAGATCGACAACGATATGCTGAATGTCGTTGCACTGGATAATTACCGCATGGCCGTCCGCTCCGAGCCGCTCATGGGGCAGGGGCAGATGAAGTTTGTCGTTCCGGCAAAGGCACTGCGCGAGATCTCGCATCTGCTGGAATCAGACGAAAAAAATGAGAAGCCCTGCACGATCCGACTTGACCAGCATCAGGCGAGCTTCGAGATCAACCGCTATGTCGTCTATACCAGACTGCTGGCCGGTGACTTTATCAACTACCGCCGCTCGATCCCGCAGACCTCAAAGGCGGAGGTGCTGATCTCCCGCAAGGAGCTGTTCGACAGCCTTGACCGCTGCAGCCTGCTCATCAGCGAAAAGAACAAGACCGCCGTGCGGTTCCAGTTTGAGGATGCAAAGGTCATGATTAGCTGCCAGAATGTGCTCGGCAGCGTCGATGACCAGCTTGACTGCGACATGACCGGCGAGAAAATGACCATCGGCTTCAACAACCGCTACCTGATCGAAGCCGTCCGCGCAATTCAGGGCGACCGCGTCAAGCTGATGCTCACCGGGCCTGACCGTGCTGTCAGGGTCATGGAGGCCGACGGCGAAAGCTCGATTGCGGTCATTATGCCGGTGCAGGTTCGCAGATAAATTACGCAGCAGCAATACTTCCGTATGGAGATACCGAATATGGAAAAGATAGATATAACGCTCAAAACTCCGTTTATCAAGCTCGAGCAGCTCATGAAGCTCGCAAGCCTGACCGATACGGGCGGATTCGCCAAGACCCTCATTCAGAACGGTGAGGTGTCTGTCAACGGCGCGGTCTGCACGATGCGCGGAAAGAAGATCCGGAACGGCGATGTCGTGACGGTCGATCAGTTTGCGGTGCATGTAACGGCACCGGAGGATGAAACAGCGTAAATGCGTGTGTTATCTCTCGAAGCACAGGATTTCCGCAATCTGCGGGAAATACAGATGCAGCCCGCAGAGTCGCTGAATCTGATTTTCGGCGATAATGCACAGGGCAAGACGAATCTGCTGGAGTCGATCTGGTGCTGCACGGGCTGCCGGAGCTTCCGCGGCGCGAAGGAGCGCGACTTTATCCGCCTGAAATCGCAGGCGATGCACCTGAAAATGAAATTCGCCGACAGCCGCAGAACACAGGAAATTCAGCTTCATATGGCAAGAGGCGACGGAAAGCAGAAGAAGATCCTGCTGAACGGCGTTCCCCTGAAGGGCGGAAGCGGACTGTTTTCTCAGTTTCAGTGCGTGATCTTTTCACCGGATGACCGCGAGCTGATCCGCGGCGGCCCCGAGCGGCGCAGAGGATTTATGGACCTTTGCGGCTCGCAGCTTACACCGAAAATGCTCGGCTGCCTCAGACAGTTCGATCAGCTTACGGCACAGCGGAACGCCATGCTGAAGCAGATCTCCCTCGGCACGGCGCAGCGCGGTGACCTCTCCCTCTGGGATTCGCAGCTCGCTGCTTACGGCTCGCTGCTGACCTGCCTGCGCTATGCGTATGTGAAGCGGCTCGCCTCCGTCTGCGAAACACTGTACGGCGGCATCACCGGCGGAACAGAGTCGCTCAGCGTCAAATATCGCTCCAATATCTTCAAAAACAGCGAGATTCCCGAGCGCCCGACAAAGGAGATGCAGCAGTATTACTTTGAGCAGCTCCGGAAATCTGCGGATGATGATATCCGTCTGGGATTTACTGCGAAGGGCGCGGGGCGCGACGATTTTTCCTGCCGGATCGGGGGGCTTTCTGTCCGGGAATTCGGCTCGCAGGGACAGCAGAAAAGCACTGCACTGGTGCTGAAGCTGGCACAGGCCTCCGTCTTTTATGAAACAAAGGAGGAAACCCCGGTCATTCTGCTGGATGATGTCATGGGTGAGCTCGATGCCAAGCGGCAGCGGCTCGTGTATGAGATTATTCAGAACATGCAGATTTTCCTGACGACCTGTCAGCCCGAATCCATCGGTGCGGAGCAGACCGGCAGAGGCAAAGTGTTTTTTATGGAAAACGGCGCATTATCCGATTCTGAGTGACAGGGAGAAACGCAATGTATATTCACCTCGGAGAACGCATTTCGATCCACGACAGTACCGTGATCGGTGTGTTTGATATCGAAAATACTACGATCGGGCAGGATACGAGAAAATATCTGAACCGACTGGAAAAAGAGGGCAGGGCAGTGAATGTTTCGCAGGAAATGCCCAAGAGCTTTGTGGTCTGCATGGAAAACGGCGAGGAGGTCGCTTATATCTCCCCGATCTCTGTAGCGACCCTCAAAAAACGCGCAAAAACAATGTTCTGACATGACAGAGCATTTTTCAGTACAGCATGTAGAGGAGAAGCATAATGGAAAATGAAGAAATGCTGACACAAACCCCTGTTCAGGGAGATTATGACGAAAATCAGATTCAGGTTCTGGAAGGACTCGAGGCCGTCCGGAAGCGTCCGGGCATGTATATCGGAACGACCGGCTCAGGCGGTCTGCATCATCTCGTCTATGAGATCGTTGACAACTCGATCGACGAGGCGCTCGCGGGCTACTGCACGCATATCAAGGTCGAGATTCTCGAAGGCGATGTGATCCGCGTGACGGACAACGGCCGCGGTATCCCCGTCGGTATCCACCCGAAGGAGAAGATTTCTGCGGCAACTGTTGTTTATACAGTCCTGCACGCGGGCGGAAAGTTCGGCGGCGGCGGATATAAGGTCGCAGGCGGTCTGCACGGCGTCGGCGCTTCTGTCGTCAATGCGCTGTCCGAATGGCTTGAGCTGACTGTCTGGGACGGCAGCCACAGCTATTTTCAGAGATTCGAGCGCGGCAAGTATTCCGAGGAGCTGAAGCAGACCGGCGATACCGACCTGCACGGTACCTCCGTCATGTTTAAGCCGGATGCGGAAATCTTCGAGGAAACAACTGTTTTCGATTACGAGGTGCTGCTGAAGCGCATGCGTGAGCAGGCATTCCTCAACGCCGGCCTGACCATTGAGATCTCTGACCTGCGGCATCCGGAGCTTGACCGCCATGAGGTGCTCTGCTATGAGGGCGGTATCCGTGAGTTTATCGACCATATTCACGAGACACGCGGTCTGGAGCCGCTCTCCGATAAGGTTATTTACTTCAACGGCAAAAAGGGCGACAATGCCGTCGAGATTGCAATGCAGTATAACGACAGCTATAACGAGATTATCATGTCCTTTGCGAATAATGTGCATACGATTGACGGCGGTGTGCATGAGGTCGGCTTCCGGAATGCACTGACGAAAACAATCAACGAGTACGGAAAAAAATTCGGACTGATCAAGGATGACAATAAGCTCATGGGCGAGGACGTCCGCGAGGGTCTGACCGCGATCATTTCCGTCAAGCTGACTGACTGCCAGTTCGAGAGCCAGACGAAGGTCAAGCTCGGAAACCCGGAGATCAAGCCGTTTGTCGAGCAGGTCGTCAGCGAAAAGCTGATGGATTATCTGGAAGAAAATCCGACGGTCGCTGCGGCGATCTTCGAGAAATCGCAGGCAGCACAGCGTGCCCGTGAGGCCGCGAAAAAAGCCCGCGAGACTGCAAGACGCAAGTCCGCAATGGAATCCGCCTCGCTGCCGGGCAAGCTGGCAGACTGCTCCGAGCGCGATATTGCGTTCACGGAAATCTATATCGTCGAGGGTGATTCCGCAGGCGGCTCCGCAAAGGAGGGCAGAGACAGACGCTATCAGGCAATCCTGCCGCTCTGGGGCAAAATGCTCAACGTCGAGCGCGTGCGCATCGACAAGGTCTACGGCAATGACAAGCTCCAGCCGGTCGTGACTGCTCTGGGCACCTCGATCGGTGAGGACTTCGATATCTCCAAGCTGCGCTACGGCAAGGTTATTATCATGGCCGATGCCGATGTGGACGGCTGCCATATCCGGACGCTGCTGCTGACATTCTTCTTCCGCTTCATGCGTCCGCTGATTGAGAACGGCAATATCTATATCGCACAGCCGCCGCTGTTCCGTGTGACAAAAGGAAAAACGCATAAATACGCATTTTCCGATGAGGAACGCGACAAGTATATCGCAGAGCTCTCCGCAAACGGCGCAAAGGTCGAGGTACAGCGGTACAAGGGCCTTGGTGAAATGGATCCCGAGCAGCTCTGGGAAACGACAATGGACCCCGAAACCAGAACGATGATCCAGGTGAAGATGGAGGATGCAATGAAGGCAGACGAGATCTTCTCGATCCTCATGGGAGACAAGGTGCAGCCGCGCAGACAGTTCATTGAATCGAATGCGCAGTATGCGGTCAATCTGGACATCTGATCCCGATATTTATTCGCAAAGGAACAAACACAATGGCTAAGGAAGCAAAGCTGTTTTCCGTTCAGGCTGAACTGAACGACCGCGATTTTGAGGATGTTTTCCGCATTTATCTGAGATATGAGCGCGGAAACGAGAAAAAAATCGGACTGGCGACCAGTATCGTCCTGCTGATCATCTGCATCGTGCTGATGATCGTGCTGCACAGATTGGCGTTTCTCTTTTACGGACTGGGCTGTGCAGTGATCGGACTGTCGTATTTTCTGGTGCCGGTCAACCGCAAATTTCTTGCGAACAATAAGCTGCAATTCGGCGAAAAGCGCGAAACAGCGTTTTATCCGCACAGCGTCACGACTGTTGAGCTGTTTGAGGACGATGAGCAGTATGAAGGCGGCGAGGACGAGGAGGAATCCGGCGTGACCGAGCTCTCGACCATGCTGTTGAAGGTCTATGAAAATGCGCGCGGATTTCTGTTCGCAGAGGGCAAGATCATCAATCAGTTCCTGTATCTGCCCAAGCGCTGCCTCGATGAGGAAGAAATCGAGAAGATCCGCGAATTTGCGCAGGAAAAATGTACCGGCGGCTATAAGGAGACTGATACCGTCATCACAGAGGAAGACACCCATACCCGCGCTGCAAAGACCGATGCGGTCTGCGATAAATACTACGGCGCATCGAATCTGCGGCTTTTTGACGAAAACGGCAACCGTGTCGGCGCAGATGACGATGAGGAGGCGGAGGCACTTGAAGCCGCTGAGGATGCAGAGCAGCAGGAGGAGCATACCGCTGTGATCGACGAGCCGGAGCTCGATGTCGATGCGGAATGGGAGCGTATCATCTCGGAGGATGAAGATGAGGAAGAATGAGATTCTGAAGCGCTCCTACCATATCCCGCTTCCGATGTTTGATGCGGCATTCCGCTGCTTCCAGAAGAAGTTTGTAATGCCGATGAATCTGGTGTTTACGGTCATTCTGCTGGTGCTGGCAGGTGATTTCATCTATGCTGCGGTCAGGGATCCCGGCAATACGACAGCGTATCTGCTGACCGTGATTTGTCTGGCACTGATCCTGGTGCGCTGGTACCGCATGTTCAAGCTGCGGCGCTCTGTGCATGAGGCACTGGCTGAGATCGAGCAGGATCGCTATGAACTCACCGTCTATGCGGACGGCATGACGCTCCGCACGGAGGATGCACCCAAGCCCGCTGCGGAGGAAGCAGCCGCAGAGAAACCGGAAGTGACAGAGGAACCGGAACAGTCCGGGGAACAGGGCGGCGGCTTTCAGAAGCTGTTTCCCGATGAACCGGCAGAGGATGAGAATGCACCGAAACCGACTGATATCTATTTCGGCAAGGGCGTGAAGCTGCTGGAATATCCGGAATTCTTCATGGTTTATCTGGTTCGTTCCAATTTCTATGTCATCCCGAAAAAGGATTTCTCGGAGGCAGAGATTCAGCAGCTTTCGGAGCTGTTTGCAAAAAATAAGTAAATTTACAATCTGGGAGTGTGCCGCTTCGCCGGCAACGCCCGTGAGAGGGGCAGAAAGCTTTGTACGACGCTAGTAATTCGATCATGATTCACCGCGATATAGAGGAGGAAATGCGGTCATCGTTCCTTGCATATTCGATGTCCGTCATCACCTCCCGTGCGCTGCCGGATGTGCGCGACGGCCTGAAGCCGGTTCACCGCCGCATCTTGTATACGCTCTTTGAAAAGAGCCTGACACCGGAAAAGCCGTACCGTAAGTGCGCCGACATTGTCGGTACCGTGCTCGGTGAATATCACCCGCACGGCGACGCTTCTGTGTATATGGCGCTGGTGCGTCTGGCACAGAGCTTTTCCATGCGCTACCCGCTGGTGGACGGCCACGGAAACTTCGGTACCGTAGACGGCGACCCGCCTGCTGCTTACCGTTATACTGAGGCAAAAATGACGAAAATGTCAACCGCGATGCTGACGGATATCCAGAAGGAAACGGTTGATTTTCAGTCGAACTACGACGACCGACTCAAAGAGCCGGTGGTTCTGCCTGCCCGCTTCCCGAATCTGCTCGTCAACGGCTCGGAGGGTATTGCGGTCGGTATGGCATCGCATATCCCGCCGCATAATCTCGGCGAGGTCATCGACGGTCTGGATTATCTGATCGAAAATCCGGACGCGACCCTTGAACAGCTCATGCAGTTCATCAAGGGGCCGGACTTTCCGACCGGCGGCATCATCATGGGCAGAGCAGGCATCCGTGCCGCGTATGCGACCGGCCGCGGCAAGCTGACTGTCCGCTCCAAGACCGAGATCACCGAGATCAAGAACCGTCAGTGCATTATCGTGTCGGAAATCCCGTACATGGTCAACAAGTCGGAGCTGATCAAGTCCATTGCCGAGCTGGCAAAGGAAAAGCGCGTCGAGGGTATCCACGATATCCGCGACGAATCCGGCAGAGCAGAAAAAGTGCGTATCTGCATCGAGCTCAAAAAGGACGCAAATGCGAATCTGATCCTCAATCAGCTCTTCCGCTATACGCAGCTTCAGGATACCTACGGCGTCATCAATCTGGCGCTGGTCAACGGCATCCCGAAGGAGCTTTCCCTGAAGGAAATCCTTGAGCATTACCTTGCGCATCAGACCGAAGTCGTGCAGAGAGCCTGCCGCTTCGATCTGCGCAAAGCGAGAGAGCGTGCGCATATTTTGCAGGGATTTGTGGTCGCGCTCGATTTCATCGACGAGGTCGTTGAGATCCTGCGTTCATCCAAGTCCATTCCCGAGGGCAAGGAGCGCCTGATCGAGCGCTTTGCAAATGTTGACCTCACTGCACTGCTGGATGATGAAGCATACCGCCGTGCAATGGGAATGGCGGTCGATCCCTCCGAGAAGGAATATCCGACAGTGGGGCTTTCTGAGGCACAGGCAGATGCGATCGTGCAGATGCGCCTCGGACAGCTCACAGGTCTGGAAAAAGACAAGATCCTGAATGAAGTGCAGCAGCTCTGCGAAAGCATCAACGACCTGCGCGACATTCTGTCGCATAAGGAGCGTGTGTTCGCGATCATCCGCGAGGATCTCGAAAAGATCCGCGGCAAGTACGGCGATGAGCGCCGCACGACGATCGAGAATGTCAGCGGCGAAATGGATATCGAGGATCTGATCCCGGTCGAGGACTGCGTCGTGACCTACACGAATTTCGGCTACATCAAGCGTGTGCCGCTTTCGGTGTATAAGTCGCAGCGGCGCGGCGGCAGAGGCGTCACAGGCATGAAGCAGCGCGAGGAGGATTTCGCCTCTGAAATGTTCGTTGCATCAAGCCACGACCATGTACTGTTCTTCACGAACCGCGGCATCATGTTTGACCTCAAATGCTATGAGATTCCGATGGGCGGCAAGGATTCCAAGGGTACGAATATCATCAACCTGCTGCCGCTTGCGGAAAATGAAAAGGTCGCTGCAATGATGAAGGTCAGCGAATTCAATGACGAGAGCTATATCGTGATCGTCACGAAGAACGGCAAGATCAAGAGAACCGCGCTGCCTGCATACAAAAATGTACGCAAAAACGGCATTATCGCGATCAAGCTGGAGGACGGCGACGAGATTGCAGGTGTCCGCATGACCGGCGGAAGCGATCAGATCTTTGTCGCGACCAAAAACGGTATGGCGATCCGTACCGAGGAAACCTGCATCCGTCCGCAGGGCAGAAGCGCCCGCGGCGTGCGCGTCATGAAGCTGCGTGAGGGCGACGAGATCGTGTCCATGGCGAGAGCCAGAAAGGGCGCAACGCTCCTGACTGTTACGGAAAAGGGATTTGGCAAGCGCGCACTGATCGAGAGCTACCCGCTGAGAAAGCGCGGCGGCTACGGCATCACGAACTACAAGCCGGATGAGGAGCGCGGAAATGTCTGCGGCATCAAGGTTGTCGATGAAACCGACGATATTATCATGATCTCAAGCGACGGCATCATTATCCGTATCCGGACAAGCGATATCCGCGTGATGGGACGCATCGCGAAGGGCGTCCGCGTCATGCGTGTCTCGGAGGAGGGCAAGGTCATGGCCTTTACCCGCACCGAGCACGAGGAGGATGCGGAAATGTCAGAGGTCGAGCAGCTCTCCGAGGAGGAGCTGAAGGCGCAGGAGGCTGAGGCCGCCGCGGAGGAATCCGCAGAGGCAGCCGCGCCGCAGGAGCCGGACGAGCCCGACGATGCCGATGAACCGGATGAGGCGGAGGAAGACGAGGCCTGAGCTGCCGCCGGATACGCTGGGAGAATCTGAATGAAACAAAAGGAAAGCGGCGGTGTCCGCATCAGCGCCGCGGCAGTCAAGAGCTATCTGAGCGTGCTGGCAGGCAGTCTGTTTGTGCAGATCTTCTGCTGGGCAATGTACAGCTATCTTTCGCTGAGAACCGGACTTTTTGTGCTTTCGGCTGTCGTGACGGCGCTGCTTTACCACTTCCTGCAAGTAGAGGAGCAGACAGGATTATCGCGTAGAAACGTGTTTTTCGCGGCAATCCTGTCGCCGTTTGTATTAGGACTGGCTGTGACGGTCATGATGCTGCTGCGGCACCGGAACCTACAGCATCTCGGCGCTGAGCTGGACGGCGTATCGCCGCTGACTGAGACACTCTCGCTCTATTCCGCACGCCTGGTCATCAACGGCGTACTGCTGACGGTTTTTGCGCCGATCGACCGGATGTTCCGGAGGGAGAAACCGAAGAAAGATGAAAATGATCCGTAAATTCGCAATTTTTCTGCTTCTTCCGCTGCATTTGTTCATGATATTCGGCATGCCGGGCATGCCGGGCAGCGTCATGATGGCTGTGATCGTGTTCACGCTGCTTGCGGATGCGGCGCTGTCGTTCCTGCAAATGGAGCTGCTCACCTCAAAGCGAAACTCGATCGGCTTGTATGTGAGCGAGTTCTGCCCGTATCTGCTGGAAAAAGTGCTGATCGGCGTGATCGAATTCGGCATTTTCAAGCTCACCGGCGGCGCTTCGCACAATATCCTGAGCGAGAGCTGGGGCAAGGGGCTGTTCTTTGAAGTTTCGCTGATCGAATCAGCGCTGGTCGCAGTCGTGACTTTTGTGACGGGTGCAGCGAGGACGATGATGTATCACGATGAAAAGAGGTAAGCGGTATGACAAATTCTGAAATCCTGTCGCATATCGACCATACGCTCCTGAAACCGGATGCAAAATGGGAGGATATTGCGCTGCTTTGCGAGAAAGCGATGAATTATCACACAGCGTCAGTCTGCATTCCGCCGTACTATGTTGAACGGGTAAAGCAGACGTTTCCTTCGCTGAATGTCTGCACGGTCATCGGCTTCCCGCTCGGCTATCAGCAGACGGCCGTCAAGGTCTTTGAGACACAGGAGGCCGTGAAGGCCGGTGCCGATGAGATCGACATGGTAATCAACGTATCTGCGCTGAAAAGCGGCAACGACAGTGCAGTCCTCGACGAAATCCGCAGGATCCGCGAGGCCTGCGGCGGCAGGGTGCTGAAGGTGATCATTGAAACCTGTCTGCTGACGGAGGACGAGAAGATCCGCTGCTGCAAAATGGTGACAGAGGCGGGCGCTGATTATATCAAGACCTCCACGGGCTTTGGCAGTGCAGGTGCAAATTTGGAGGATATTGCGCTGTTCCGTCAGCACATCGGTTCAGATGTGAAAATGAAGGCGGCGGGCGGCATCCGCACCAGAGAGCAGATGGAGGCATTTCTGGCGGCGGGCTGTGACCGCATCGGAAGCAGTGCCGCGAAGATCCTTTTTGAGAAATGATGAGAGAGCTGCTGTCCGGATATGACAAAACCACGCAGGAGCTGTTGTTTCGGGTCTATCTGACCGAAATTCCGGAGGCAGAGCGCAGCCTGCGGGCGCGGCTTTCGCATGTGACCGCACTCGACCTGCTCTCGGCGGCGCTGTGCCGTGATTTCGGCATCAGACACGGGAAGATTGCCCGCACCGGTCTCGAAAAGCCGCAGCTTCTGCATGATGGTCTGCACATGAATCTCAGTCATTGCAGCGGACTGGCGGCGGCGGCCGTCGGGAGGATTCCGCTGGGCATTGATGCGGAAACACCGCGTCCCGTGCGCGAAAAGCTGCTTCCGCGGCTCTGCGGCCCGGATGAGACTGCCCGCATTCTTGCGGCTGAGGACAGAGAACTGATGTTTGCGCAGATCTGGACGCTGAAGGAGTCCTACGGCAAGCTGACCGGCGAGGGCATCCGCATCAGCATGACTGAATTTGAATTCCTGCCCGGCGATCCGCCGGTGTGTCTGCATCCGGCTGCTGCCGGCTTGCAGTTTTATCAGAAAATACTCGGAAATCAGCATGTGATTTCGCTGTGTGTACCGCGCGGCGATTTCGATGTGATATGGAATCAGGAAACTGACCGGAGGGGGTTATCAAATGCTGACGATTGATTTGCGCGGCCATGTCGCGCTCATTACAGGCGCGTCCGGCATGCTCGGCAGGGTCATCGCACGGACATTTGCAGACTGCGGCGCAGACCTTGTGCTGCATTATCATAAAAACAAGCAGGAGGCCGACCGTCTTGCCGTTGAGCTGCGCCGGAGCACCGGCCGCAGAGTCATCACCGTGCAGGCGGATATCACCTCGGCTGAGGATATCGGGCGGATGAAGCAGGAGATCGCCGCCTCGAAGATCGGCGTGCCGGATGTGCTGGTTCACAACGCTGTGATTCAGTATGAGTGGAAGCCGGTCATTGACCAGCCGCTTGCCGATTTTGACAGCCAGTATCAGAGCTGCGTGATGCAGACAGTACACATGGTCAAGGCATTTGTGCCGGATATCATCGCAAAAGGTGCGGGCGGCAGAATTGTCGTCATCAACACCGAATGTGCGGCACTGGCAGAGGAAAACTGCGGCGCATATACCGCGGCAAAGCGCGGGCTCGACGGGCTTGTGCGCGTGCTCGCAAAGGAGCTCGGAAAGCACAATATCACGGTCAATGAGGTAGCGCCGGGCTGGACGGTCACGGAAAATGACCGCCGCCTGCAAACCGAGGTGCAGCCGGATTATGACAGAACCGTTCCGCTCGGACGCCGCGGCACTGACATGGAAATTGCGCAGATGTGCGCATTTCTGGCCTCTCCGCTCGCTTCGTTCACGACCGGCGCCTATATTCCCGTTTCGGGCGGCCGCGTGATGCCGGCGATCTGATACGGAGGCAGAGCACGACCATGCGATATATGATCTGTTATGCGGTCAGGGAGAATATGCCGAAGATCGAAACGGAATATTATGAGTCGTTTTCGGATGCCGTTATGCGGTATACGGTTTTGTGCAGTAATTGCCGGGATGTTGTGCTGTCTGATCTGGAAAAGTCGGAGATCATCCGGCATTTTTCCTGCCGCAAGCTGAGCGGCGGTGTTTCCATAACGTCTTACTGATGTCAGGAGGTACGGGTTATGAAATGTTATCGGATGACAGCGGCTGCCTGTGCGGCAATTTGCCTGCTGGCAGGCTGTACCGGGTGCAATGAAAATTCGGCATCCAGTCCGAAGCCTGCGCAAAGCGAATCAACCGCGCAGACAACCCTGACAACAACGGCGGCTGCGGAGACAACTGCGCTCACGACCCCGGAAACAACGCAGACCGCAACGGAAACCACGGCAGCGCAGATTCAGAAGCCGTCGGATTCGGTGTATATGGATTATTATTATCATCCGGAAATGTCGCTGGATGAAGTGCTGGACATTGTGTTTCATGTCCAAGAAAAATCTGAATCTTATTTTGATATGATGAAAAAATTTTGCAGTTTTTCTTATCCATCGACAGATCTTGAAAACTTAACAGTTTTGTATAATTGGAATTTTCTCAGTCATGTGGAAGACGCTCAGAGTATATCGCTTGAACCGTACAGAACGATGAATCAAAATCTTTATGATAAAAAGTATAAAAATATGTTCGGTATAACTTACGACGAAATGCTTGAAAAAAATGATTCTGACATAGGAAGAATCTTTGCGGATTGGGCAGGCAGTACGGATCTGCACGATGTACCGCTGTTTCTGGATAGAGAGTACAAAATTGGACTAAAAACATATTACCGTGATGAAGACACATTCAACAAAGAATGGGATAAAATTACAGACAGTCTGAAAAATAAGAATCTCAACGAAATGAGCGCGCTGGAATTACTGTATTATGCACGGGGTGTTGACTACAATTATAATGACATACCGATTGAGATTGGTACGCCGATCGTCCGCCGCATGGAAGCTGCCGTGCAGGAGGAAACAGAAGGATATCCATATTGGAAGCAAATGGATATGGGACAGAAATATACAAGAGAGGATCTGAATGAAATAACAGAATCCAATATCGAAGAGCTGATTGATGTATCAAGTTGGAAATATGCAGGATATCCGATTCCTATGCCCAAATATTATGAACAATATAAATTGAAAATGAAGATGAAGGGTATTCAGGTTCCGGATACGGTTGAAGAAGCCTATTCTCTGATTCTGTCTTTGGAATCATCATTTGACAAAACATATAAAGATGAAGTATATAACCGGGAAATAGATGAATATGAATGGTGGAATGCTGCCGATTATATTCAGAATATCCCGAAGGTTACAGAAGTCAGGCTTTTTGTTTATTATGAATATGAAGACAAACAAAAGCATCCGCAGCATCCGAGTGCATTGTATGCCTGCTATGTGGAAGGTGACGGCTGGATATTTTTTGATAAATCTGTGTAAATACAAGGCTGAAAAGACGATTTGTTATCAATTTCTATTGTCAGAAAGGAACATAAACCATGAGTACAAACAGTTATGAATCCCCGTTTTGCACCCGTTATGCGAGCAAGGAGATGCAGTATCTCTTTTCCGCAGACAAGAAGTTTTCGACATGGCGCCGCCTGTGGGTCGCGCTGGCGAGAGCAGAGCATGAGCTGGGGCTGAACGTCACGGCAGAGCAGGTTGCAGAACTCGAAGCGCATATCACCGACATTGACTATGAGGCTGCGGCAAAGCGCGAAAAGGAATGCCGTCACGATGTCATGTCGCATGTCTATGCCTACGGTCTTTGCTGCCCGAATGCAAAGGGCATCATTCACCTCGGCGCGACCTCCTGCTATGTCGGCGACAATACCGACATCATCATCATGCGCGATGCACTGAAGCTCGTGCGCACAAAGCTCATCACGGTTCTGCGCAATCTCGCAAAATTCGCGGAGGAGTGGAAGGCACAGCCCTGCCTTGCATATACGCACTGTCAGCCCGCACAGCTCACAACCGTCGGCAAGCGCGCGACCCTCTGGATGAATGAGCTGCTGCTTGACCTTGAGGAGCTGGATTTCCAGATCGGCAGAATGAAGCTGCTGGGCTCGAAGGGTACGACCGGCACACAGGCTTCCTTTATGGAGCTGTTTCACGGCGACGGCGCGAAGATTCGTGAAATGGAGCGGAAGATCGCGGTTGAAATGGGCTTTGCACCGGAGGCAATCGTTCCGGTCTCCGGTCAGACCTACTCCCGCAAGGTTGATACGCAGGTGTTGAATGTGCTCTCCGGCATCGCACAGAGCGCGATGAAATTTGCGAACGACATGCGTCTGCTTCAGTCCTTCAAGGAAATGGAGGAGCCGTTTGAGTCCGGTCAGATCGGTTCGTCGGCTATGGCGTATAAGCGGAATCCGATGCGCTGCGAACGCATCACCGCTCTTGCACGCTATCTCATCACCGATACCCTGAATCCAGCATTCACCGCAGGTACACAGTGGTTTGAGCGCACACTGGATGACTCCGCAAACAAGCGCATCGCCGTTGCTGAGGGCTTCCTCGCGGCAGACGCGATCCTCAATATCATGATGAATGTCACGAGCGGCATGGTTGTCTATCCCGCTGTCATCCGGCAGCGCGTGATGAACGAGCTGCCGTTCATGGCGACCGAAAATGTCATCATGGATGCAGCGGCAAACGGCGGCGACCGTCAGGAGCTGCACGAGCATATCCGCGTGCATTCCATGGAAGCGGGCGCACAGGTCAAGCAGAAGGGTCTTGCAAACGACCTCTGCGAGCGCATCGTCAATGACCCGATCTTCGGCGTCACGGCTGAGGCGCTTCAGAGCCGCCTTGATCCCTCGAATTATATCGGCAGAAGCGTGCAGCAGGTCGAGGAATTCCTCGCGGAGTGCATCGCGCCGGTTCTCGCAGATTCCGAGGCCGCGGCGGATGTGGAACTGACGGTCTGATGAGGTGCTGCTATGAAAAAACATAAAACGATCAGGCGGACATTCTGCTGTATTCTGACAGGCGTTCTCGCTGTCTCCGTGCTTGCGGGCTGCGGAAAGAAAAAGGAATCTGAAGGGACGGGCACGGGAGGATCCGAAGGCTGGACAGGCATGGGAAAATCCAGAACAGGAGACAATGAATTCGGTGCGCCGTCTGCTTTCGGTACGATCACGTACAATGATGAAAAAAACCCTCTCGGCACACCGGAAAACACCGTTGATGTTCAGAAGCTCTATAACAGCATGACTTACACGCCGGAATTGTTCTGCGGAAGTTATGAAATGTTTGACATAAAAACAGGATGGGATGATCCGGAAAGCATAAGATTTCTTGAAAAATGTGAGCGAATGGAAATCTCAAATAAAGAAGACGAAAGACATCCGACAGTGACCGTATCAAAGCTGCCGATCGGTTTTGAGTGTATGGAAGGCCTGTATATGGATGAAAGAAAACTGGTCAGAACATTCAACACATGCTTTGCAAGAGTTCAGTTCTTAAAGCCGGATCTGGAGCATGACTTAAAGTATAACTCGCCCTATATCGCGAACTATAAGCTGGATGTTGAAGGGAATCAGATTGTGCTGCGTCGGGTGGATGAAATCAATTATATTGAGGAAACCGGGCGTGTTGCCTATACGCTGACGGATGAGGTACTCCGGTATGATTTTTCTTTCCGCGGGTGTGATTTAACGCTGACATCGGATAACGGACAAAGTGTGATTCTGAATAGCTGTCTGAATGCCTACTGCACAGAAGTAAATATCGGAGGCAGCGGTTATCTCAAATCGACCAGTGACCCGGTTGTCGAAAACATCAATTCAATCGGCATTTATTATTATAAATCAGATTCAGGACAAGGAATGAAGACCAGTTTCAACGTTAATAAAAAGGATTTCAGACTGTCAGAAAATTATAACGGCTCTGTTTCCATGACAGATGACGGGCTGATGACGCTGACACTGCCGCCGCTGAAGGGCGAAAAGCCGGTAACGCGCCAATATCTGTATTTTTATCTCGGCGGAGGCTTTGGTTCGTCTGACGGCGGATATATCCTGACGGACGGCACCGATACTTACTATTATACTGCACGTTATACAGAGGGTACGATCGGCAGCGCCGTTCAGAACCTCAGCGTTGAAGATGAAGAAGCAGCCGAAAAGCTGACTGAGGAGCAGCTTCAGAAGATCGAGAAAAAGCAGGCCGACCTGCTGACCGATCTGGGCAATGCATTCAGCGATGCGGGTCTGGACGTTGACCTGAACCCGGACACCGGCGAGATCGTCATGGGCTCGAATGTGCTGTTCGGCGGCGACTCCGCTGAGCTGACCGGTGCTGCGAAGAAGATGCTCGCGACCTTTGCGCAGACCTATGCTTCGGTCGTGTTCGATCCGAAATATGACGGCTTTGTCTCGAAGATCTTTGTCGAGGGACATACCGCCCCGCTGAAGAACAGCACCTATGAAAGCGGCCTGCCGCTCTCGCAGGAGCGCGCACAGAATGTCGTCGATTTCTGTCTCTCGGATGAGGCGGGCGTCGATCCGGCCTACCGCGATGCCTTCGGAAAGATGATGACGCCGATCGGCTACTCCTGCGGCAGTCCGATCTATCAGGAAAACGGTGAGCCGGACCTCAATGCCTGCCGCAGAGTCGCTTTCCGGTTCCAGATTGATCTGAAGTCCGTCTGAGGCGGCGCGGTTCGCCGCAATGAATGACTTTCTCTGCGGAAACGCTTGACATTTTTTGAAAAATGCACTATAATTAAAATTACTTGTCGGCATATGTCAGAGGACTGCCAGAATGCGGTTTTTTGGTCTGCGCCGATCAGCGAAAAAACAAGGAGGCTTGGCAGTGAAGACCAGAAAATCCGTCTTTTTCATCGTGTTTTTTCTGATCATCGCATTCGCGGCAACGACCGTGTTCGGTGTGAAGAATCAGTACGGTGATCTGACAACCGTCTATATCAAGGGCCTGAACGAGATCCGTCTGGGCATTGATATTCAGGGCGGTGTCGATGTGACATTCGGCCCGGAGGACGGCGTCGATGCAACATCCGATCAGCTCACATCGGTCGAGGAGGTCATGAAGACCCGTATGATCTCCCTGGGCATCAACGACTATGAGGTGTACAAGGACGACAGCAATGACAAGGTCATCGTTCGTTTTCCGTGGCAGACCGGCGAGTCGGACTTCGACCCGGAGGCCGCAGTCGCAGAGCTCGGCGAGACCGCAAAGCTGACATTCCGTGCAGGCTATAACTATACCACGGATGTCGATGACAACGGCAACCAGACCGTGAACCCGTCCGGCGACATCATCCTTGAGGGTACTGATGTCGATGAGGCTTATGTTCAGCTCGATTACGACAGCAGCGGGCATCAGACCGGCAAATATGCGGTTGCCCTGAAGCTGAAGGAGAGCGGTGTCGAGGCGTTTGAGGCCGCGACCGCTGCCGCTGCAAACGGCGACAGTGCCTATCTCGATACGATGGGCTCGGGCTCTAATCATGTAATCTCGATCTGGATGGACCGCACATGTATCTCTTATCCGAAGGTTGAGAAGGCGATCTCGGGCGATTCCTGCACGATCACCGGCGAATTTGACTATGACGGCGCAAAGTCGCTCGCCGACAAGATCAACGGCGGCGCACTGCCGTTCAACCTGAAAACAGAGACATTCAAGACCATTTCCCCGAGCATGGGCAAGGGCGCTCTGCATATCATGATGATCTCGGGCGTTATCGCACTCTGCATCATCATGATCTACATGATCGTGCTCTACCGCCTGCCGGGCTTCGTCGCAGCAATCGCACTGCTGGGACAGGTTGCGGGTACGCTGGCTGTTATCTCCGGCTGGTTCGGCTTTGAGTCCTCGAATACGCTGACCATTCCGGGTATCGCGGGTATTATCCTTGCAATCGGTATGGGCGTTGACTGCAACATCATCACCGGCGAGCGCATCAAGGAGGAGCTGAACACCGGCAAGTCGCTGGATTCTGCTCTGAAGTCCGCTTACAAGCGCTCCTTTACCTCGATCCTTGACGGTAATATGACCGTTATCATCGTCGCGATCATCCTCATGGGTGCATTCGGCGTGTCCTCCAGCTTCTTTGCAAAGATGCTGAAATTCCTGTTCACATGGTTCGGCGTTTCGACGGAAGGTACGATCTATTCCTTCGGCTTTACGCTGCTGACCGGCGTTATCTTCAATTTCATCATGGGTGTTCTGGCTTCCAGGCTGATGCTGACCTCCCTCTCGAAGTTCAAATGCTTCCAGAACAGAAAGCTGTACGGAGGTGCTGAGAAATGAGTAAGTCTAAGAAGAAGAACACAAATCAGACAAATGTCGAATCCCTGCTCAAGCAGGTCAAGGTTCGCGATTTTTACGGGAACCGCAGAAAGTTCTTTGTATTGTCCGCCGTGCTGATGGTGCTTGTGCTTGCAAGCTGCTTCATCTTCGGCGTGAAGATCTCGATCGAATTCAAGGGCGGTACCCTCGCGACCTACAGCTATTCCGGCAGTGTCAATGAAAATGACCTTGCTTCGGCCGCAAAGGATTACCTCGGAACCTCTGTCAATGTGCAGACCGGTGAGACATTCACCGGCGAGCGCCAGACGACCTTTACCCTGTCCTTCAGCATGGAAAAGGCTTTCGATGCATCCATGCAGGATGAACTGCTGGGCAAGCTGAAGGAAAAGTTCCCGGATGCAAATATCGAATCGCTCGAAACAAATGACGTTGCTGCAACCTCCGGACGCACATTCCTCGCGAAGTGCCTTGTTGCGGCGACCTTCGCAGCAATCGTGCTGATCTTCTATATCGCATGGCGTTTCAAGCGCATTTCCGGCTGGAGCGCCGGTGCATTCGCAGTCGTCGCGCTGGTGCATGACCTGATCGTCGTGTTCGGCACGTTCGTGATCTGCGGCTTTGAGATCGACTCGAACTTCATGGCTGTTATCCTGACCATTCTGGGTTACTCCGTCAACGATACGATCGTGATTTACGACCGCATCCGCGAAAACCAGAATCTCCTGCCTGCGGACACCAAGCTGCCGCATCTGGTCAATATCTCACTGAGCCAGACCATGAAGCGCACCATCCGCACCTCGGTCACGACCATTGCGGCAATGCTGATCGTCACGGTCTTCGCGGTTATCCGGAATGTTCCGTCGATCCAGCATTTCAGCATCCCGATGACCGTCGGTATGATCTCCGGATGCTATTCGTCGCTGTGCCTCGCACCGATGCTCTGGACTGCATGGAAGACCCGTGCAAAGAAGGAAAAGGCAGAGGATTGAGCGGTGCGCATATTCGTGTGCATAAATTGTTAAAAAAGCACCTCCGGTTATTCTGCAATCATTGTATGAATTACTAAAAATGTACGAAGCACCTTGCGTTTGCAGGGTGCTTCGTGTTATAATATAGCGGGTTAATTATACATTGCGGATTGCGGGAGGCGGTAGGATGGTTCCGGCAGTATCAACAGCCTGTTTATTTCCGAAGCCGACAGAGGACGCACTCTATGACCTCTGCCTGAACGGCATCCGCACCGTTGAGATCTTTCTGAATGCGCCGTCGGAGTGCAGGCCCGTTTTTGTGAATGACCTGCGTGCAATGACCGACCGGTTCGGCATGACCTGCTGCTCAGTGCATCCGTGGACAGCCGTCAGCGAGGGCTTCATGCTGTTCTCGAAGTATTCGCGCAGATGTGCGGATTTTCTTGAGGATGCAAAGCGTGTGTTCGCAGCAATGGAAATTCTCGGCGCAAAGTATTATATCCTGCACGGCGCATTGACCGGAACCGTCATACCGGAGATCTATTTCGAGCGGTTTCACATGCTCTGTGAGATCGCAAAGCCCTTCGGCGTGACCGTCACACAGGAGAATGTCGTGCGTTATGAATGCGGAAAGCTCCGGTTTCTGCGTGATTTCTGCAAAGCACTCGGCGAGGAGGCCCGCCTGACCTTCGATGTCAAGCAGGCAAAGCGCGCCGGTATGGATATCGGAGAGGCTCTCCGTTGCGTCGGGCGGCACATTGTGCATGTCCACCTGAGCGATCACAGCGATAAGGGCGACTGCCTCCGCATTGGTAAAGGCCGCTTTGAGATCGTGCCGTTCCTTCGGCAGCTTGCCGCACAGGGCTTCGGCGGCGCTGTGACGCTTGAGCTGTACCGCGATGCATTCGGGAATCCGGCAGAGCTTGCCGAGGACTACAGCCGGATTGAGCGGCTGATCAGAAAAAGCAAAGGGGAGTGACCGAAAATGAGATGTCCGTTCTGCGGCGAGGAGGATACGAAAGTGATCGACTCGCGTTCCGTCGAGGGGAAAAAGAAACGCCGCCGGGCCTGCCAGAAATGCGGAAAGCGCTTCTGGACATTTGAGGTCGTCGAGCGCCCGATGGTTATGGTCGCGAAGCGCGACGGCAGCTATGAGCCGTTCAACCGGAACAAGCTGCTCGCGGGTATCTATAATTCCATCAAAAAACGCCCTGTCTCTATGGACGCGGTCAACGGGATCGTGGATGAGATCGAGGCAGAGCTTGCCAATGAAATGGTGACAACTGTGTCACCCGACCGGCTTGGCAGCATGGTCATGGAGCGTCTGCAAAAGATCGACCCTGTGGCATATGTGCGGTTCGCTTCGGTGTATCTGGCGTTTTCCGATGTGGCGGATTTTGTCCGCATCATCAGCGAAATGCCCGTCAGCGAACCCTCTGCATGACCTGCGTCGAGGCGTCGTAAACGGACGCTGCGATCAGCGTATCGCCGCAGAGCAGCAGCTCCGCCATGTACCATTCGTTCGGCGCGTTCAGCACCGGATAGAGGTACCGTGCAGCCTGCTTTCCGGCATATGATTCCGGCGAAAATCCCTGCTCGGCCTGAAGCAACAGCCAGCGCTGACCCGCATCGGTTTCCCATGCGGCCGGGATACAGGTCTCTGTGACCTCCGGTGTGCCGACCCGCCAGCCGCGCAGATTCAGCCAGGCCTCCCGCATCTGCGGGGTGCTCAGGATGATTTCATCCCGCTTTTGCGGCTTTTTGGCGGCAAGCGAAAAAAGCAGGCCGAAAATCAGCAGAAGCACTGCCGCGGCGGCTGCCCGCAGTGTGTTCTGACTCCCTTTTTTCATGATGATCCCCCCTTGCTCTACTCTATGCGGACAAGGGCGATGATATTACAGAACCGGAGGCAAATCATGCGGTTAGACCGATTTTTCTCCGAGCAGACCGCTTATTCGCGGAAAGAGGCATCAGCACTGATCCGCAGCGGTGCAGTGACCCTCAACGGCGCAGTCGTCCGGAAGCCCGATGCCGCTGTGCAGCCGGAGACGGATGCGGTTTTTCTGCGCGGTGAGCCGGTCATCTATCAGAAGCATCGGTATATTCTGCTGCATAAGCCCGAGGGCGTCATTACCGCCTCGCGGGACAGAGCGCAGAAAACCGTGCTCGACCTGCTGAATCCGCAGGATCGCCTGCCCGGGCTTGCTCCCGCCGGCAGACTTGACAAGGACACTTCCGGGCTGCTGCTCATCACAGATGACGGGCAGCTCACCCACAAAATGCTTTCCCCGAAATCGCATGCGCCGAAGTATTATCTCGCGGCGCTGCGTGACCCGTTTACGCCGCAGATCAAGGCCGCATTCCGCGCCGGGATTTTGCTGCGGGAGGGTGATACCGAGGAAGCCTGTCTGCCCGCAGAGAGCGAGGCAATCGCAGAGCGGCTCGCGGTTGTTGAGCTGCATGAGGGCAGGTATCATCAGGTTCGCAGGATGTTTGCTGCGGCCGGAAATTTCGTGGAGCATCTGCTGCGTGTGCAGATCGGATGCGTTCCGCTGCCGCCGGATTTGTCTGCCGGTGCATATTTGCATATTTTTTACAAAGATGCGGAAAATATGTTGATAAAATCGCATATTTCAGATGTTTGTGCCTTTACTTCCCGTAATTATTCGTCATATTGGATAAAGTAGGGGAAATAAGTTTGGTCAATTATCATCTTGACCTGCGGCGCAAAATCTGGTATGATAATATCAGCGGTGCTGTATGTGCAGACGCCATACCTCTGCCGCTGAGGCATTGTTTCATTTTGTGTGCGGCGTGCCGTACACTTGCAGTGAGCTGCTTCCGGGAATTGTCCGTCCCGCTGCGCGAATCTGCATGGATAAATTTTTTGAAATTCACAGGAGGACATGAGAATGGCTAGCTTATCTTTACGGGGGATCTATAAGAAGTATCCCGGCGGCGTTGTCGCTGTTTCGGACGTCAACCTTGAGATCCGTGACAAGGAGTTTATCGTTCTGGTCGGTCCGTCCGGCTGCGGTAAGTCCACAACCCTGCGTATGATCGCCGGTCTGGAGGAAATCTCCGAGGGCGAGCTCTACATCGGTGACCGTCTGGTCAACGATATCGCTCCGAAGGACCGCGATATCGCAATGGTGTTCCAGAACTACGCTCTGTATCCGCATATGACCGTTTTCGATAACATGGCGTTCGGCCTGAAGCTCCGTAAGGTCCCGAAGGACGAGATCGCCCGTAAGGTGGAAGAGGCTGCACGTATCCTCGACCTGACCCCGCTGCTCAACCGTAAGCCGAAGGCAATGTCCGGCGGTCAGCGTCAGCGTGTTGCGCTGGGCCGTGCAATCGTTCGTAACCCGCAGGTCTTCCTGCTCGACGAGCCGCTGTCGAACCTCGACGCAAAGCTCCGTGCGCAGATGAGAACCGAGATCTCCCTGCTTCACAAGCGTCTCGGCACGACCTTCATCTATGTTACGCATGACCAGACCGAGGCTATGACCATGGGCGACCGTATCGTGGTCATGAAGGGCGGTTATGTCCAGCAGATCGACACCCCGCAGAACCTCTATGAGACTCCGTGCAATAAGTTCGTTGCAGGATTCCTCGGTTCTCCGCAGATGAACTTCATCGACGCTGTCCTGATCTACCGTGACGGCCAGTATGTTGTCCAGTTCGGTTCTGAGGATACCAAGTCCAGCAGAGGCGTCAAGTCTGAGGTCATCCTGCCGCAGAGCAAGGTCACTCCGGATCTTGAGCACTATATCGACAAGGAAGTCATCCTCGGTATCCGTCCGGAGAATGTGCATGATGAGCCGCAGTACCTTGCAAATGCAACGACCGGTATCGTCAAGTGCATCGTCGAGATCACCGAGCTGATGGGCGCTGAGACTTATCTGTACCTCGATTTCGAGGGCGTGAAGATGACAGCCCGTGTTTCCCCGAAGTCCACTGCCCGCCCGCAGGACGAGATCGACGTGGTCTTTGATGCAGAGAAGATCCACCTCTTCGACAAGGAAACAGAAAAGACCATCATCAACTGATTCTGTTCGTACACGACCTGTTCTGCTGTATCGGCAGAGCAGGTCGTTTTTCTTCTGTGTGTTTGTTTGACTGATCGGAGGTAATATTGTAATGAGATTTGCTTTTTTTGATACGAAGCCGTATGACCGTCCGTCATTTGAGCGCTTCGGTGCCGAGTTTGGCATCAAATTCAAGTTTTATGACACCCGCCTGACCGAAGATACTGCGGAGCTCGCCCGAAACTGTGACGGCGTCTGCGCATTTGTGAATGACACACTGGATGCGGCAGTGCTGGAGAAGCTCGCCGATCTTGAATGCAGGTATGTTGCGCTGCGCTGCGCGGGCTATAATAATGTTGACCTGAAAGCGGCTGCAAACTGCGGCCTGCGCGTGGTGCATGTGCCTGCCTACAGTCCCTATGCTGTCGCAGAGCATGCAATGGCGCTGCTGCTGACCATTGTCCGCCGGACCCATAAGGCATTTATCCGCACCCGCGATTTCAATTTCTCGCTGAACGGCTTGACCGGCTTTGACCTGCACGGCAAGACCGTCGGTGTCGTCGGAACCGGCAGGATCGGCCGCGTGTTTATTGATATCTGCTGCGGGTTCGGAATGCATGTGATCGCGTATGACAAGTTCCCGGCGAAGGATTCCGGCATCGAATATGTTACATTGGAGGAGCTGTTCGCGCAGAGCGATATCATATCGCTGCACTGCCCGCTGACCGATGAGACCCGTCACCTCGTCAACTGCGATGCGATCGGGCGGATGAAAAAGGGCGTTGTCATCATCAATACCTCCCGCGGCGCACTAATCGACGCGGAGAGCCTGCTCGAAGGCATCAAGGCGCGCAAGATCGGCGCAGCCTGCCTCGATGTGTATGAAGAGGAGACGAATTATTTTTATGAGGATCTCTCCGGACATATCCTGAATGACGATACGCTTGCGCGGCTGATCTCCATGCCGAACGTCATCGTGACCTCACATCAGGCATTCCTGACCGAGGAGGCACTGAGCAATATCGCGGAGACAACCGTGAAAAATGTGACGGCGCTGCACGATGAGAATGCGTGCGTCAATGAGCTGATCTGGAAAAACGGCGAGATTCTGCACGGCACACCGAAGGCTGAATAACGAGCCTTTGGCGGGGTATGGGTAGAGCGCCCCTTTTCAAATTCATTGAAGATACCTGTTTCACCAGTATCTTTCCGGTAACATACCATCAACAATAAATGGGTATGTAATTTTTTAGGTGGTCGGAAAAACAAGGTTAAAACAAATAGTTTTAATTTCGCCCATATTAAAAGTTTCGCTCAAGCCTTTTCAAAGGCTTGCGGGAGTCCAGAGGGCGGTGCCCTCTGGTCGCGCTCCGCAGAGCGCGAAATTCCACACCGGAGGAGCTCCGCAAGGGTGAATTTCAAAAACGATCCAGTGGATCGTTTTTGAAAGAGGGAC
>CAMNJD010000554.1 GCA_946540705.1 uncultured Ruminococcus sp.
GTTCTTTGCTTACTGTATCACGACCGGACACTCCACATACCATCTGCCGACACTGCTGACATGATGTGTATTCGCTTTTTCAAAGAAGAGGTACTTGATCACTCCCTTTATCACTACTGTATAGCAGCCGCAGGTCAGGCTGTCGTGGTTCGCACCGGCAGGCCTGAAATCCTTAACCGCTTCGATTCTGAATACCCGTCCGTCCTCCCATGTGATCGTTCTCGGCTGCATATAGCCTGTTGCATCAAAATCAGAAGTGACCTTGACATATTTGCGTTCCATCCTGATTACCGGCTGTTTCATGCCACCACCCCCTTTATTTATTACCAGACCTGCGTGATCCAGCTCAGGATTTCTTTCTTTAATTGCTCACGTTCTGCGGTGCATTCCTTTGGATGCTGCCGTTCAGACTTGAAAAAGAGCTTGTACATCGGAGAACCGTCGGTCATCATGGCGTGGCTGAGATTTGGAAAAGCAATGTGTTTGTGTGCAAACGAAAATGCTGCGTCTGTCAGCTTCTTTTCCATGATACAGCTGCTTTTGTAGGATTCCCACACTTCGTCATGCCTTGAAGAGAGCAGCAGCACCGGCTCATTGATTTTCTCAACCGGAATGATTGTCTCCGGTGTGACCTTCTTGCCGCGGTTGAAAGTCAGGATATGCAATTCATTTTCCTTCAGCAGCATTTTCAGCATATTGAATTTCCGCGCCCTGTACGATGCAAACGGCAGTTCTTTTCCGCGATAGCTCCAGCAGGAAGTGCCGGACGGATTCTTCGAGATTCCGCTTGCACACAGCCCTTCGCTCACAAAATAGGAGGGTACACGCGCAATGACACAGGTAATATCCTGAAACATCGTGCCGGCAAGCAGCGCGAGCTCACTGCCTTTGGATGCACCGTCTATCGCGATGCGCTGATATCCGCGCTTTTTCAGCCATGCAATAGCCCGCTCAACATACTCAATCGGAACGCGGTCAAGATTCTTCTGCGTCTGCTTCGTTTTGAACAGTGCCAGTGCAAGCGCAGGAATCCCGTTTTGCTGATAAAACCGCGCCTCTTTTTCGGTCAGCGACATCCCGCCGTTTGATCCGGACATCACAATCACGACTTTTTTCTTTGTCCGGTTGCCGCTGAATAGAATGCCCTCAAAACCGTCTTTCTTTACCGTTGTATAAATCATAGTGCCTTACTCCTGTTCAGGTCTGATTCGTCTTTCCTTATAATGTTTCCTGCAAAGAGAAATATAGCTCTCATTGCCGCCGAGCTGTACCTGTTCGCCCTCTGTGACCATTTCACCGTTCAGCAGCCTTGCATTGAAATGCGCCCGCTTGCCGCACCAGCATATTGTCCGTATCTGCTCAATATCGTCTGCAAGTTCCATAAGCCGCTGTGCGCCGGGAAACAAATGACTCTGGAAGTCCGTCCGCAGACCGTAGCAGATAACGGTGATGCCGTAGGTATCGACCAGATCGCTGAGCCTGTCAATGATCTCAGGTGCAAGGAACTGCACCTCGTCTACGATAATGCAGTCATAATGCTCTCCGCTATAGTTTTCGAGGAAGTCTTCTGCAAATTCGCAGGGTTCCTCCAGACCAATACGGGATTTTATCACTTTTGCGCCGTCTCTGTCCTCGCATCGCGGCTTCAACAGCACGACCTTTTTGTCGCGTTCATAGTAGTTATATCTCACCATCAGTGCATTGGCTGTCTTTGAACTGCCCATCGCACCGTATCTAAATATCAGTTTTGCCATGCTCAGTCCTCCTCATCCTCCGGATGCAGAACACGATACAGCTCAATATGCTCATCCGATGCGAGATCCTTTTCTTCAATAATACCCATGACCTTGCCGATCAGGATAACATGCTCATCGGAATTGAAATGCATAGTATCATAATCTTCGTTATACGAATGCAGGCCGTCCTTCTGATATTCCTTGATGTATGTCTCGTTGCCGATCATGAATGCGCCGACATCTCCGGGTTTCAGCTTTCCGCAGCCGGGATAACGCCGTACCAACACAAGATCGCCATCATAATACTCCGGTTCCATACTGTTGCCGCTGACGGTAAATACACAGTCAGCACTGTCAACCTCTTCTGATGAATAGAGATAGATATCCTCACCCTCGTCATCAAAATCAGCAGAATCATCGAAACCTGCGGCCAGCTGCTTCTGGAACTTGATGAGCTTTGTGATCGGCGGGCACTCCTCAGCACGCTGTCTTTCTGTCAGTGTGTCAAGCACCGCATTGAATACAGACTTGTTCTGATCGTTCAGATATCTGTAATCCGCAATAATAGCGCGTTCTTTTGAGGTAAAGGTTCGCTGTGGATCTTCCACACCGAACAGTTCATAGAATCCGATTCCGAGAGCCTTGCATATCTTCGGAATCTGGTTGAGGTCAGGGCGCGTTCTGCCGTGTTCCCAGTTGCTGATGGCATTGGACTTGACCCCGAGCATCTCGGCAAGTGCCATCTGCTCCATGCCCAGCTTCTCACGATAATACTTTACACGCTGTCCTACAATGTGAATTTCCTTTTTAGCGATCTCCTCCTGCTTGGTAACATTAAAAGCAGCGGAGGTCGGTTCATCAGTCAGTTTTTTGGTTCCCATAATAGACTCCTTTCACGGTCAATATGGTATTGATCTGGCTGCCGGATTTGTCAATGTACAATTCAAACAAATGTTCCGCAAAAATATTGTGCAGCCCTACAAAGTTTTCCTGTTGGCATACTGCTCCGGGAAATGAAAATTCGAGCAATCATGCCATCTTTGTGATTAGTATATCACATTATCACGAAAATGTCAAGCATATTTTCTATTGACATTTTCGTGATGATGATGTAATATGTTAATGTCGGTATCCCGCCTACGGGAAAATGATACCTCAGTCCGCCTTAAGGTGTGTGGCAGACGAAGTAGCAGCCGTTCAAGATACCGCTTCGCCATCAAACCACTTCGCCACGAAAAGATATAGATACGAACAAAGAAGGAGTATTTGTAGGAAATAACGTAAGTTGCGAAATCAAGGAGGGCGTATAAATGACATATCAGCAGAAACAAGTCGCACTTCAGCCAATGGAAACAGACATTGAACCAGGTCCGCTGCCGTTTCAGGAGCATTGTACCACGGTTCTTCCCTTTATTACTGTATCGGATGAGGATAGTGCCTACGCTTTACAGGTCGCGCCGAACTGTGACTCAGCGATGCTTCCGCAGGGGATTGAGAATCTTGAGGGAAAGAGAGTCATTGAAATTCCGGTATTTGAGAGCATGACGCATTACCTGATGAGCAAAGAAGGCGCAGATAAAAGACTGACGCTGTATTCTTTTCTGAATGACCTGCTCCGCAAGGGCAGACTTTCCGGAATCGTGGGCTTTCAGGTACTGAACCGCGTTATCAATCGTCAGGTCTGCGACTTTACAGATTTCAGATACTGGGAGCTTGACCGCCAGGAGTTCATAGCAGACATTTCGGTAACACTTACTTTAAAATCAAAGGAAGGTACTCGTGAGTGGAAAGGCGTGCTTGTCTGCTACCGCGGCTTCACACACCAGTTCTATATGACGGTAGAAGAGCTTGTAAGGCATACAGACCGTGCATTCGAGGGTTATGTTCCGCTGGATAACCACCTTATACAGATATTCAAAGGCTATCAGATAGATCAGGAAGCCGAGTTGATGTGGATCAGATACAAATTGCAGGAGGCGCTGACGAATCCTGACAAGAGAAAAGCAAGAGATCTCGCTGCAGCAATGTAAGCGTCAAATCCTCCGCACCCCATAAAGCACACCACCCGGACACAAAGTCCGGGTGGTGAATTAGATATTCGTAATCAAAGTACCG
>CAMNJD010000555.1 GCA_946540705.1 uncultured Ruminococcus sp.
CCCCAGCGCCAGTGCGCGGTTGCCGAGCGAAGTCACGCCGGGGAGCTGAAGCAGACGCAGTCCGGAGCAGCCCCGCAGCAGATCATCCGGCAGAGCCGTCACAGTCTCCGGGAGCGTCACGCGCATCAGCGAGGAAGCGCCCGAAAACGCCGCAGGACCGACCGTTTCCAGTGCAGCAAGCCGGAGGTCGCCGCGCCATGACTGACAGTCTGCAAAGGCCCTTTTCCCGATCGCTTTCACACGCTCCCAGCGGCATGCTGCCGAACGCATCGACGTACAGCCGGAAAAAGCATTCTGTCCGAACACAGCCGCATCGGGCATTTCCACGGTTTCCAGCGATGCACAGCCGCTGAAGCAGTCCGCCGGGATCTCGGTGATGCCGGTGAGCTGTATTTTCTTCAGTGCTGCACAGCCGCCGCATGCGCCTGCTCCGATGGATGTGAGTGTCTCGCTGAGGGTCAGTGTTTGCAGCAGCTTGTCATCCGCAAAGGCGCGCTCCCCGATGACCGACGCATGCTTTGCGGTCACGGCTTCGAGCGCGGCACAGTCCGCAAAGGCCTCCGCGCCGATCTCCGTGACGGTATCGGGCAGCGTGACCTGACTGACAAAGTGGTTGCCGGAGAATGCGCCCTGCGCGACCTTCGTGACCGGAATCCCGTCCGGCGGTGCGGGGAGCTGCACGCTGCTGCGGACACCGGTATAGCGCCGCAGGACGCCGTTTTCAATGTCCCACGCATTCGCCGTGTCGAGGCCGCCGATCATATACACAGCCTCCGACGGCACGCTGTCCGCGAAGCCCTCCTTCGTGCAGATCGCACGGAGATACGTCGTTTCCGTAATCACGACCGGCTCAGTATAGTGTATGCCGTTCTGCACCGTCGGCACAGAACCGTCTGTTGTATAATAGATCTCGGAATCCGGCGTCAGCGAGCGGAGCGACACGGTCTGCGGCTGTCCGAAATTGCCTGATTTTCTGGAAAATTCCGGCGCATAGCAGATGCCGTCATCCCACTGAAAATCCTTCAGACAGACCAGTCCCCACGCATAATCGCTGTCAAAGCCCGGCCGGCCGAGATCCACGGCATTGCGCCGCAGAAGCGCCTCTGCTCTGGCCGGCGTGAGATCCCTGTCACAGCTCTTGAGCAGCGCACAGCAGGCCGTCACATGCGGTGTTGCCATGCTCGTGCCGTTCTTTGCTTCGAGCTGTTCTTCATTGCCCAGCACATAGCTGCTGATGCCGACACCGGGCGCCATGACATCCACAAGCGCGCCGTTGTTGGAAAACGGTGCGCGTTCCAGCGCGGAATCGACCGCGCCGACCGTGATGCAGCTTTCGATGCCGCCGGGATAGTAATATTCCGCGAGGTCACCGCTGTTGCCCGCCGCGGCGCAGCAGATGATGCCGTGCTCGTCGGCAATGGTCATCGCCTCGACCTCAAGCGGGCTGACGCCGAGGCCGCCGAAGCTCATGTTGAGGATATCGGCCTCCTGCTCCAGCGCGAACATCAGGCCGAGATAGATCTGTTCATCCGATGCGGTGCCGTCCGCATCAAAGACCTTGACCGGCAGAATTTTGACATTCGGGGGCGTGAGCTCACAGATCGTTCCGCTCACATGCGTGCCGTGATAGAGGTCATCATTCACGGTATCGTCGCCGGAATCGGAGACATTGATGCCGCCGTCAATGATGCGGCCGCTGAAAATCGACGGAGATGCGTTGATTCCGGTGTCGATGACCGCGACCCGCACCTCCGGCAGAACCTCCGCGTCAAGGTATGTGCCGGCGAAATCCGCCGCGCCGATCAGATCAGCGCCCCATGTATGATAGCTGCCGGTGTCCAGTCCGGTCAGCGCCGCATCCGAATCCTGTGTATCCAGAACTATGCGGCGCGAGGGCTGCACGTACTGTACGCCGCTGTCGCCCAGATAGCACTGATACGCCGCATAAGCCGCCGCACTGTCCGCATATTGCAGAATGTGCAGGTCATTCCACCCCTCGACCGCACTGACAGCGCCGTGCCGGTCGATGCTGCCCGCCGCCTTGACGATCAGGCGCGCAGTCTGGAAATCGTTGGTGATGACCTGAAGCCCGCCGCGCTGTTCGGACTGATAGCCGTAGTCCGCGCCGGAGCTGTCAAAGGGTAAATACCGGCTGCTCTGCTGCACGGAAATGCCGCTCCCGCCGGACTTTTTGCCGGTGTCGAGCATCAGCGTGCCGCCGCGGACGGACAGCTCGCCCGCCTGTGTTCCGGCCGCTTCGCCGTCAACGCTGAGCGTGCCGTTTTCCGGGTCATACAAGATTTCCTGATAGAGTGCCTTGTCCGCATCGCCCCGGACAGTCTCCTGCACCTGCGCGGCAAACGCCTCAAAGCTGATGCCGGCGCGCTGTACCTCCGCCGCCCGGACCGGCAGCTCAAAACCTGCGCCTGCTGTAAACTGGCACAGCACCGACAGACTCAGTGCCGCGCCGATGATTCGCTGTTTCATCAAAAATCCCCTCTTTTTTTCTCACGGTTTCTGCAATCAGGTTGCGGTCTGCGTCCATGAAAGGATGCGGGCCTTCATTTCGTCTACTGCAAGGATGCCGTTCGCGAAGCCCTTGCGCACCAGCTCCGCAGGTACATATTCGTCATACTTCTCAAACAGCGGGATCTCGTCCGGATAGACCAGATCGAGCGGGTCAAAATCCTGCTCTGCCTCCTCCCGCACGATCTCAAAAAACGCCTGCTTTGAGACTTTCATCTTGAACACGATAAAGTACGGGCGTGAGGGCGTCAGTCCCGAAAGGCGCAGCTTCTGCGTGCATTTTACCTTCAGGAAGCGCTCCATCGCCAGAAATGCATAGCTTCCGAGCCACGGAAACAGCGCCCACATCTCCCCGCCCAGACAGATCAGCGGGTCGGTCGTCACACCCGCATTCCGCGCTGTATGCCGCGCCAGATCGAGCCGTGCGACTGCGTTTTTCATCAGATACGGGTAGGATTTGTCCTCGCAGAGCACCTGCTTCATGCGTTCGAGTATTTTTGTGTTGATATCGCCCGGGCAGTCGCCGAAATAGGCCGGCACCTTGCCCTTGACCATTGTCGCATAGACGATATGCCGCTCGAAATCGACCTCATCGACTGTCCAGACATGGCCTGCAATCGCGATTTTCTCGCCTGCGGGCGGCGGCTGGACGATCGTGCCGATCTCCTGCGATTCGCTCCGGACGGTAAATTCCTCGCTGTCCTGAAAAACCGCGTAGAACTTGTAGTTGTTGATGACGCGCTCGCCCGCAAGCCCGGCGATCAGGCCGCCGCGCTCGGTGCGCTGGATGTGCTCGGTGCTGATGAGATGCCGCAGCAGGATCCGGTAGTCGTCCTGCGTGATACGGTGAAACGGGCAGAGCTTCAGCACGCGCCCCGCAAGCTGCGCAGGCGTCATTTCGCCGTTTGCCGCGAGCGTGCTCATCGTCTGATGATACAGCAGGCTGAACGGCAGGCGGTCCAGACGCGGCGGCTCGACCCAGTGCTCCTCCGCATAAAGCTGCACCAGCGCGATGCCCTGAAGCAGCTTCCACGGCACAGTCGAGGGAAGCATCGCCCTCGCCTCGGGCTCCTCCTCCCGCATCACAAACCACATCTCCGGCGGCAGACCGCGCCGGCCGGTGCGTCCCATGCGCTGCAAAAATGAGGATACCGTAAACGGTGCGTCAAGCTGAAAGGCGCGCTCCAGCTTGCCGATGTCAATTCCGAGCTCGAGTGTTGCGGTCGTGACGGTTGTCAGCACCTGCTCCTCGTCCTTCATGACGGCCTCTGCCGTCTCGCGGATCGCGGCGGAGAGGTTGCCGTGATGAATGAGGAAGCGGTCGGGCTCGCGGTTCCATTCGCAATACTGCCGCAGAGAGGTCGTGACCGCCTCGCATTCCTCGCGGGAATTGACAAACACCAGACACTTTTTTCCGCGTGTATGCGAGAAAATATAGCCGTATGCGGGGTCGGCGTGATTCGGTGCCTTGTCCGTTTCGCGTTCCAGCGGCTCCGGCGCATCGACCTCCTTGCCCTCCGCAGCCTGCGT
>CAMNJD010000556.1 GCA_946540705.1 uncultured Ruminococcus sp.
CCGAGCTGCCGCCGCCGAGCCCCGCCTGTGAGGGAATCTGCTTTTCGAGGTGCAGCGCGAGCCCGCTGGGAGCATCCCCGAGCAGCCGCACGGCCGCCTTCCAGACCAGATTCCGTTCATCGCAGGGGACCTCCGGATCATTGCAGGTCAGTGTCAGGGGCATGTCTGCCTCCGTTTGCGTGACGGTCAGGGTATCGTAAATCCCGACAGTCTGGAACACACTGCGCAGTGTGTGATAGCCGTCGGGGCGTTTTCCGGTGATATCCAGCGAGAGATTGATCTTCGCCGGAGCGGTCAGGGTAAGCTGCTGTGACATATCAACACTCCTTTGCGGGCATTGGGCAGGATCCGTCAATGCCCGGATAAAAAACAAGGGAGTATCCGCAAGGTGCAGATACTCCTGATTGTTTTAACCTGATTGTACGCTCTATGTTCGCTGTTCTGTGTCATCAGCCGTTTGCGCGCTGCACCTTACCGGAGCGCAGGCATCTGGAGCAAACATAAATGTGGCAGGGAGAACCCTTCACAATGGCTTTCACACGCTGGACATTGGGCTTCCATGTACGGTTGGTACGACGGTGAGAGTGAGAAACCTTGATACCAAATGTCACGCCCTTGCCGCAGACTTCACATTTTGCCATAGCTGGCACCTCCTTTACAGACTTGTCTACGATACCTATTGTACCAGATATTCAGAAAAAAAGCAAGTGTTTTTTGCAGATTTATAAAATTTTATCAGATTTCACAGAAAATCGCCCGCCCGCACTTGCAAAGAGCCACAAAATACAGTACACCTCCCGCCGGACGGCGCATATTTCCGGCCGTTCGGGGCATCCTGTGATCCGAGGTGATATCCATGATTCTGCTCGGAATTTTCGCGGCAGTGCTCTCGGGGATGCTGATGAGCATACAGGGCGTCTGCAATACCGGCGCGTCCAAATCTGCGGGGCTCTGGACAACCGGCGCTTTTGTCTCGCTGACGGCTGCTGCCGTCTGTCTGTGCATCCGGCTCTTTGCGGGGCGCGGCGAGGGCGGATTTTCCGCTCTCACGGAAATCCGGCCGCGCTGGCTGCTGCTGGGCGGGCTGTTCGGCGCATGCATCACCGGAACGGTCGTGCTCAGCATCTCCCGCCTCGGCACTGCCCGCGCAGAGCTCGTCATTGTTGCAGCGCAGCTCATCGCCGCCTACTGCATCTCCGTCAACGGCTGGCTGCACGCCGATGCAGAGCCGTTTTCATGGCGCAGGCTTTTCGCGCTCTGCGTCACGCTCGCCGGCGTCATCTGGTACGGGCTCTGAGCAAACGAATCTATACAAAATATATTCCGTTCATGCCGCGATTTTTTGCGTGCCGAGCCGTTGACAACCGCTTTTTGAGTGTGCTATAATTATACTGTGTAATTATATGAGACAGCACAAACAGAAAGGAAGTCATTACTATGGCAAAACAGCTCGCTGCCAACTGTACCTGCGGTGCGGCTTATGATGAAAAGGGCGTCTGCACAGCCTGCGGAAAGCACCGTCCCAGATCGGGCGGATACCGGTTCCTGCACGGCCTGCTCTGTGTGCTCGGTACGCTCCTGCTCGTGTTCAGCCTCCACAGCACGCTGATTCAGCATGATCTGAAGCAGGACAACGCTGTCCCGGAGGGAATGCGTGCCTCACGCATTTCCGATATGCAGATTCCCTTCGCCGGGACCGTTGCCTCCCGCATCAAGAAAACACAGACAGACGACCCCAATATCCGCGAATCCGATATCGCAGAGGCGATTGACGCGATCGGCATTCCGCAGATCCTCGCGGATAAGCTCCAGCAGTATTACGCGATCCTGCGCGGCGACTCCGATGCGCCGCTGACGGTCAGCGCAGACGAGATCATCACCCCGCTGGAGGAAAACCGCGAAGCACTGCATCAGAACTGTCACCTGATCATCGAGGACTCCGATCTCAGTCAGATCCGCGATGTGTTCGGAAAGGACGGCAGCATCACCGTCTGCGCCAACGGATTCACCCGCTTCTGGGGGCGCTTCACCTCGAGCCTCTGGTGCGTGTTCATTGACATCGCACTGCTCGGGCTGCTGCTCTGGCGCTGGACTGTCATCAAGCAAAACGGCGGAAAGCCCCGCATTCAGGCTCTCAGGGCAATGGGCAGAACCATTCTCATCCCGATGGCGGTCCTGCTTGTCCTGATGCTGACAGTCGTTATCAGCCGTCTGTTCATCAGCGGTGACTACATCGGCCTCAAGCCGTTCCTGAAAGCCGTTCGCCCGGCACTGTGGATCAATACCGGAATGCTTGCATCGGCAGGTCTGCTGATGGTCATGCTCGGCAGATATCTTCAGGTTCGCGCTGAGGTCAGGGCTGCGGCACCCGCTGCTCCGGCTGCAAATATCCCGGCGCAGATGCCTGCGGCACCGATGCCCGTACCGGTACAGACCGCCGCTCCGGCGCCGGAAAAAGCGCCGATGCCCGTTCCCGTCCCCGCGCCCGCGCCGATTCCGGCAGCACCGGCAGCTCCCGCAGCACCGGCTGCATCCGATGCCGGCGCAAAGCCCGCCGCTGCGCAGGGCGATGTCTGCATCTCCTGCGGACAGCCGCTGACCGGCAAAAAGAAGTTCTGCATCTACTGCGGCACCAATCAGCTCACCGGAAAGAATGCGATCGACGAAATGCTCGAAATGCCTGACCCGGTCGATCCGGACAGCAAGCAGTAAGCACTGTACAATCAACATAAAGATCAGAATGCAAAAGAAATGAGGCAAGACGAATGTCAGAACACGAGACAGAACCGAAGAAGAAAAAATCCGGCGGTTCCGTATTCAATGCGATCTATCCCCTGCTGCTCACCGCCGTGCTCGGCGGAGCGCTGTTTGCCGCCGGAAGCATGATCATCCCGCATCTCACGCGGACGCCCGAACGTCCGGCAAGCCCGGAGCCGGTCGGGACACAGACTTCGGCCGCAGACAGCGTGACATCCACAGAAACCGCGGCCATTACGACAACCGAAGCCATCACGACAACCGCGGCGATTGACACGGGAGAATTTGACGAATCGCTCGTCTATGCGCGGAACGCCCTGCTGCTGAAGCTGACCGACGCAGAGCCCGTGACGCTCTACGACCGCGGCGCCGATGAACAGATCTACCCCGCGTCCATGACAAAAATCATGACGCTCATCACCTTCCTCGACCTTGTCCCCGGCGATTCGCTCAATGAGAGCATTCCCATGGATGCAGACGTCATCGCCTCGCAGCAGGCAAAATATGCCTATGTCGCAGGCTTTCAGCCGGGTGAGCAGTGCGTCATCCGCGACCTCATCATGGCCATGATGCTGCCGTCAGGCGCCGATGCTGCCGTCATGCTCGCGACCTACGCCGCGGGCAGCGAGGATGCGTTTGTCGTGAAGATGAACGAAAAGGCGCAGGCAATGGGGCTGACCAAGACCCACTTCGTCAACTGCACCGGACTGCATGAGGACAATCACACCAGCAGCGTCCGCGATATCTCCGTGATCCTCAGTGAGGCGATCAAAAATCCGTTCTGCAAGGCGGCAATGTCTACGCTGAAGCACACGACTGCCGCGACCGAGCAGCACCCCAACGGCATCGAGCTCGTCAGCACGACCCTCTCAAGACAGGTCGGCAATGAGCTCGACAATCTGCCCGTCCCGCTGCATCTGGTCGGCGGAAAGACCGGATTTACCAACCCCGCCGGACAGTGCCTTGCAACATGGGCGCAGGATAACGCCGGCAATACCTATATCTGCATCGTCGCGGGCAGCACGGCCCTCGAACCGCTGCACGCCATGGGCGATGTGCTGACGCTCTATCAGCTCACCTCCGTCCCCGCAGGTCAGGTCACGCGCATTCAGCCCGAGGCCGCAAACCTGCCCGATTATGTCCACAACTGACCGCACACAAGGAGGACAGCCGCTATGAAAGCTGTCGTTACGACCGCAAAATCCGCAGGCTTCTGCTTCGGCGTAGACCGCGCCGTGAAGATCGTCTATCAGGCGCTCGGCGAGGGAAAGCATGTCGCAACACTCGGGCCGATCGTCCATAATGACGCCGTCGTCAGCGACCTGAACGCAAAAGGCGCCCGCATCATCAATGACCCCGCAGAGCTCGCGCCCGGCGAAACACTCGTGATCCGCGCACACGGCGTGCCCAAATCCGTCTACGAACAGTGCAGACAGACCGGCAATCCCGTCATCGACGCGACCTGCCCCTTCGTCGCACGCATCCACAGGATCGCAGAGGAGCAGTGCGCCGCCGGCAGACATGTGTACATCGCAGGAGACCCCAAGCATCCCGAGGTGCAGGGCATTGTCGGACATTGTAATGAAAATTGTACAGTTTTTCAGGATCAAACTGAGCTGAAATGCTTGATTGATAGAAGATTGCCAAAAGGGGTTGCAATCGTAGCCCAAACAACGTATAATAAAATATTATGGGGGGAGTGCATGAAGCTCTTACCTCCCGATGATCCTGATTTAGAGGTCTTTGATACCATTTGCAGCGCCACCGCCGCAAGACAGTCAGACGCGGATCAGCTCTCACTCGCATCCGATCTGATGATCGTCGCAGGCGGACGGCACAGCTCCAACACCGTCAAGCTCTATGATGTCTGCAAGCGGCACTGCCCCGTGTGGCTCATAGAAAATGCGCAGGAGCTGAGGGACTGCAGCCCCGAGATCCTCAGGGCCGCAAATGCTGTCCTTGCGGAGAAAGGCACGGATCATGTCCTCAGAATCGGCATCACGGCAGGAGCCAGTACACCCGCCCACATCATTAAGGAGGTTCAAACCAATATGTCTGGAATTTTTGACACCGATACCATTATCCCGGAAAGCGAGGAGTTCGCTGCGGCATTCGAGGAGGAGCTTGATAAGACCTTCACGAAAAAAATCAGAAAGGGTGACCGGGTGGTCGGCATCGTCGCTTCCATAAGCGGGAACAACGAAGTCATGGTTGATGTCGGTGCCAAGCAGACCGGCTATATTACCCTCTCCGAACTGACCAGTGATACCTCGAAGAAGCCCTCTGACATCGTCAAGGTCGGCGATGAGCTCGAGCTCGTCGTCATCCAGGTCAACGACGCAGAAGGCACCGTTCAGCTCTCCAAGCGCAGAGTCGATGAAATGGTCGGCTTCGAGAACATCCTCAAGGCGCATGAGTCCAACGAGGTGCTCGAGGGTACTGTGCTGAGCGTCGTCAAGGGCGGCCTTGTCGCAGACTGCAACGGCGTCCATGTCTTTATCCCTGCATCGCAGTCGGGGCTTGGCAGAGGCGCAGACCTGAATGTTCTGCTGAAGCAGCCGGTTCGCTTCGTCATCATCGACGTCAACGAGCAGCGCCGCAGAGCAGTCGGCTCGATCCGTCAGGTACAGAAGGCCGAGCGTGACGCTGCAAAGGCCAAGTTCTGGGAGACCGCAAAGGTCGGCGATGTTTACACCGGCGAGGTCAAGTCCCTCACCAGCTACGGCGCATTTGTCGATCTGGGCGGCATTGACGGCATGGTTCATGTCTCTGAGCTGAGCTGGAGCCGCATCCACCAGCCGAGCGATGTCGTCGCTGTCGGCGATACGCTTGAGGTCTACATCAAGGCACTGAATCCGGAGACCGGCAGAATTTCTCTGGGTCACAGAAGACCCGAGGATAATCCGTGGGTGAAGTTCACGAACGAGTACGCTGTCGGCGATGTCGTTGACGCACAGATCGTTTCCGTGACCGCATTCGGCGCATTTGCCCGCATCACGGACGGCATCGACGGCCTGATCCATATTTCGCAGCTCTCCGATGAGCGCGTCACCAATGTCAAGGACGTTGTCAATGTCGGCGATACCGTGACCGTCAAGATCACTGCGATCGACACCGAGAAGAAGCGCATCAGCCTGTCTATGCGCGCTGTCGGCGCTGAGGATGATCTCGGTGAGGCAGAGGAAGCCGATGAGGTCGTTTATTCCGATGAGGCGCCCGCAGAGGACAGCACTGAGGCATAATCCGCAAAAACGAATGGTCTGAGTCCGGCTCAGATTGAAAAAAGAGGACGGAGCAGATTCGTCCTCTTTTTTATTTTTGAACGAAATCCGGCTTTTTCGGCCGAAATCGGCAGTTGACAGTTTGCGCCGGATATGTTACAATAATATCATCAAACGAATTCAGAAAGGGGCGAAGCAGCGTGAACCAGACAACCAAGATCATCATTGCGGCAGCCGCCGCCGGCACTGTCACACTCTCGATCGTCCTCTTTAATATGCTGAGCATGCTCCCGTTGTTTGTCCGCGTGCTCATCATCGGCGCGATGTGTGCCTCGGTCATCTTCGGCGCATACTGTGTCATGAAAGCGCAGGAGGATACAAGCAGACAACATAAGAAAAGTATTCAGAAAACTACAATCGCAAATTTGGATGAAATTCAGAAAATGCGGAAACTGTTGAAAGCTAGAATCAAAGCAGCTAAAAAAAGCGATTCGCCTTTCACGGATCAACTGCTGGAAGCCGGTGAGCAGCTTGATACTTTGGAACATAAGCAAATTGCAATGTCAGAGCTGCTTAATAATATTGAGGGCAGTTCGTTTCTCACAGTTTCAGAAGATGTCAATAAATATGTTCTAAAAAATGCAAATCGAATTCTGAACCGCGTGATTATCTACGGAGCAAGCAATCCTGATGAAGAAGATATCCATAAATCCAGTTTACAAGAATTGTTGGATGACAATGCTAAGGTTCTGACGGATTTTGAGAATCTCTTGGTCGAGATCTCACAGATTTCTGACGATATCACCGCGGAAACGCCCTGCCTGAATGAGCTGACACAAGCGCTGCGGAGCGTCCGCAGCACCGGCGGCGACGATGACTGGCAGCAGCCGCAGCAAATGCAGATGTAATCCCTGTACCCCATGTTCCACCAATCCATATAACCGATGCGAAAGGAGCGTCAAATGGCCAACAAGAAAAATGCCGGATTTCTCGCAGTGATTGCCCTGCTCATGGTCGGCGGCATCACAGGCGGCATTCTGCTCAGCAGAGGCAGCGGCGACAAGACCGACCCCAATGCGCACTATACCTATGAGGAAGCCGAAAAGCAGCTCGACAAAAAGCTGAAGAACATCAAGGTCAGCAATATCTCCCCGCGCAAGGCGACCATTGAGATCAACAGCGGAAATGTCGCGGAGGAGCTGCCGGAGATCGACAAGTACCCGCTGAGCGTCACCGGCAGGGGCGCGGTCAATCTCGAGATCTTCTCCTCGACCGAAAAATCCTCCTCCGGCACCGACGGCTGGCTCAATGAGATCGCGGAGGACTTCAACCGCTCGGGCTATACCGTTGACGGCAAGACCGCATCCGTGTCCGTGCGGCCGATCGCCTCGGGCGCTGCGGTCGATTACCTCATCTCCGGAAAATACGTGCCGGAGCTGTACTCCCCCTCCAATGAGCTCTGGGGCGAAATGGTCGCCTCGCAGGGCGTCAAAACAACGATGATCGAGGAGCGCATCGCAGGCAATACCGCCGGCATCCTCGTCAGCAAGAGCACGCACAAGAAGCTCGAGGAAAAATACGGCAAGGTCGATATCAGCACGATCGTCACCGCGACCGTTGACAGCGAGATCGCAATGGGCTACACAAACCCCTATGCATCCTCGACCGGCCTGAACTTCCTCGTCAGCGCGCTGGAGGAATTCGACTCCAAGGATATCCTCAGCCAGACCGCAACACAGCAGTTCCAGGCCTTCCAGAAGAACGTCCCGTTTGTTGCATATACCACACTTCAGATGCGCGACGCGGCAAAGAACGGCGTGCTGGATGCGTTCATCATGGAATATCAGGGCTATTACAATGCCACGGAGCTGCGCGGCGATTATGAGTTCATCCCGTTCGGCGTGCGGCATGACAGCCCGATGTACGCGCTGGGCAATCTCGACAGCGACGAAATGGATGTCGCAAAGGCATTCACGAAATTCTGCCTCAGCGCCGAGAGCCAGAAGAAGGCAAAGCAGTACGGCTTCAATTATCTCGATGAATATAAGAGCGAAGCGTGGAACCTGACGGGCAATCAGCTCGAAAGCGCACAGAAGCTCTGGAAAACCGAGAAGGACGCAGGCAGCCCGGTCATGGCCGTGTTTATCGCGGATGTTTCGGGCAGCATGGGCGGCGTACCGCTTGCAAATCTGCAAACCTCGCTCATCAATGCCTCGCAGTATATCAATGCTACGAACTACATCGGCCTTGTGAGCTACAGCAGTGATGTTTCGGTCAATCTGCCGATCGGCAAATTCGATATCAACCAGCGAAGCTACTTCACCGGCGCGGTGCAGGATCTCTCCGCGAGCGGCAACACCTGCACGTATGATGCAGTGCTGGTCGGACTGGATATGCTGCGCAAGGAGCAGAAGAAGGTCGAGGAGGAGACCGGTCAGAAGGTCAAGCCGCTGCTCTTTGTGCTGAGTGACGGTGCGACGAATGAGGGCAACTCGCTGAACGCGATCAAGCCGATCGTAGAGGGCATGCAGGTGCCGTGCTATTCGATCTGCTATAACGAGAATCTCGGCGAGCTGGAAACACTCTCGGGAATCAATGAGGCGGCGTGCATCAAGGCAGACAGCGACGACGTCGTCTATAACCTCAAGTCCCTGTTCAACGCGCAGATGTAACCGGACGGGGCTCGGAACTGATACAGAACAGGAAATTCAGCCGCAGTACCTCTGATGTGCAGTCAGGGGTACTGCGGCGTTTTTTAGGGCGTGTTGGCGGCAGCGTCACGCCGGCGGGGGCTCTCCGCCGCTAAATTATAAACTTTTTTTGCCGCTCTTGACAAATCCAAAGCATTCGTGGTATGATATAAGTGGTGAAATATGCGAGAGGGCGTATTTTCCATACTTTATTTTTATGAGGGGGAATTTCATATGAAATCCAAAAAGCTCGCCGCGATGATCTCCGCGGCAGTGCTGACGGGTACGGCGCTCCCTTACAGCGCGTTTACAACGCCGGCACAGGCAGCCTCAAAGTATAACTACGCTGAGGCACTTCAGAAATCCATGTTTTTCTATGAAGTCCAGCAGTCCGGTACGCTGCCGGAGTGGAACATGGTGCAGTGGAGAGCTGACTCCATGGTCGATGAGGACGGCAAGGATACGGATAAGGTTCCCGGCGGCTGGTACGATGCAGGCGACCACTTCAAATTCACACTGACCAACGCATACTCTGTCTCTATTATGGCGTGGGGCTATATGGAATATAAGGATGCGGTCAAAAATGCAGGTCTGGACGAGCTTTACAAGAACAACATGAAATTCGCCATGGACTATGTCCTCGCCTGCGATCTCGGCGGCGGCGAAATGATCGGTACGATCGGCGACAATGACGACCACGTTGTCTGGTGCTCACCGGAGGTCTATCTGCGCAAGCATCACCTGAAAACAGGCAACTGGACACGCGATTATGACACGGTCAAGAATTCAACGGTTGATGCGCTTTCCGCAGCAGCACTCGCACAGGGCTACATGATCTTCAATGATGACAATTACCTGAAGCACGCAAAGGCCCTCTTTGAAGCTGCTGATAAGATCCGCGATTCCAAGGACATCGGCGGAATGTCCGGCATGTACAATACCTCTACATGGCTGGATGACTGCATGTATGCAGCCTGCTGGCTCTACAAGGCCACGGGCGATCAATCCTATCTCGACAAGATCGAAAAGGACTATATCCCGGATTTCCCGAAGGAAAATCAGTCTACCGACTGGAAATACACATGGGGTCTTGCATGGGATGATACCACACAGGCTGCCGCTCTGCTCTATGCGCAGATCACCGGCAAGGAGGAGTGGATCAAGCACATCGACAAGCATATCCGCTACTGGATGAATACCGGCGACAGCGATCTGAAGCCGTTTGAGGGCAATATCACCGCAGACGGTCTTTCGCACCTCACCGGCTGGGGCTGCCTGCGCCACGCCTGCAACACCGCATGGCTGACCAAGCTCGCATGCGATACCGTCCTGAAGGGCAGCGGCAATGCCGATAAGTACAATAAGTGGGCAGATTCTCAGGTCAATTACTGCTTTGGCGATAACGCGCTTGACCTCTGCTATGTGCTCGGTATGGGCGAAAAGAACCCGGTCGCAATTCACCACAGAGCCGCTTCCGGTATTCATGATGACCACTGGAACGAGCTGGGCAAGGCATCCGGCGGTGACGAGGGCTGGCAGACAGAATATGCACATACCCTCTACGGCGCCCTGATCGGCGGCCCGAAGAGCGACGGCTCCTACAATATGGACGAGATCGGCGTTTCCAACTATGAGCAGTCTGAGGTCGCAATCGACTACAATGCAGGCTATACCGCAGTGCTCTGCGCAATGATTGACGAAAACGGCGGCAAGCCGCTCGCAGACTTCCCTCCGAAGGAAGAGCCGAAGTGGGCAGAATGGGAAGTTGCTGCTGTCATCAACGGCACGGCAGGCACCTGCTACACCGAGATCAAGATGTGGGCAATGAACCACACCGCATGGCCGGCAAGAGTCCAGAAGGACATCGAAGTCCGCTACTACTTCGACATCAGCGAGATCCTCGATGCCGGTCTGACCGTTGACGACGTCAAGGTCGAGGGCAAGTCCCAGCAGTACACCGCCGGCGATCAGGGCTACGCAACCGTCACCGGTCCGCATCTCTACAAGGGCAATATCTACTACGCAAGCATCAAGTTCGAGGACGGCAGAGCAATCATGCCGACCGGACAGTCCGAGCACCGCGATGAGGTGCAGTTCCGTATCTCCATTCCGGATGCAGTGGACGGAAAGTCCATGGCAGGCGTCTGGGATACCTCCAACGACCCGTCCTACAAGGGTCTTGAGGATGCGACCGACCTGAAGAAGGCGGACTCCCTGAACGAGAACTTCGCGATGTTCGTCAACGGCGCACAGGTCTGGGGTATCCAGCCGGACGGCACAAAGGGCTACACCGGCGCTGACCTCGGCGAGACTGGCACCGATAACCCGAAGACTGAAACCACCACATCGACCACCACCACGACCACCACAACATCCACCTCATTTCAGCCCGGCCCCGACACAATCTGGGGCGATACCGACTGCAACGGCAGTGTTGATGTGCGTGATGCTGTGCTGCTTGCCCGCATTGTGGGTGATGACACGACGCTTAAGAAGGAAGACGTAACGGATACAGGCAAGAAGAATGCAGAGGTCACGCACGACGGCGTGCTCGACCCGAATGACCTCGGAAAGCTGATGCGTTATCTTGCAACCTATATCACGGAAGCAGATCTTGCAAAAGCGTAACAAAAGATCGAAAAGCCCTGCCGCAAGGCAGGGCTTTCAGTCTGTAGAAAAAGTGTCTCCGACGGATTTATATTGAGGGCGCCGCCCTCAAACTCCCGCTTAAGAGCTACTAGCCCTTATTTTGCGAGTTGAGAATTTCAACGCATTTACATTACTTTTCTTATAACGGGATTCCAAAGGGATAGCATCCCTTTGGCGGGGTA
>CAMNJD010000557.1 GCA_946540705.1 uncultured Ruminococcus sp.
AAAGAACAATATCCCGCTTGTTTACTTCAATGCGAAGTACCCGTGGGCGGAATTTCCCTATGCCGCGATGAATGATGAGGTAGCCGGACAGATCGTGACTGACCACCTCTTTGATTGCGGACATAAACGAATCTGCGGCATTTTCGCCCTCGATGACATTCAGGGGCACAAGCGCTACTGCGGCTACATGAAGAGCTGCCTTGCACACGGCGTCCGGACTGCCGAGAACTCTGTCCTGTGGTTCGCAACGGCCGAAAAGAGCGCGATCTTCCAGTATGCCGAATCCAAGCTGCTCGAAATGATCCGCAGCTCTACGGCGATCGTCTGCTATAATGACAAGCTCGCCGTGAATCTGCTGCGCTTCTGCCGTGAGCACGATATTGCCGTGCCGGATGATATTTCCGTGGTCGGCATCGACGATTCCAAGTATTCCAAGATCTGCGATGTCCCTCTGACAACTGTGCGGCATCCGCATCAGATCCTCGGCGAAATGGCGGCGAAAATGCTGATCGAACAGATGAATGCCCCTGCCGAGCATCAGAATGACTGCATTTTTATGCCGGAGCTGGTCATCCGCGATTCTGTGAAGGTGATCGCGCCTGCGGAAAAGATGCCGGAGCAGGCAGAGCCGGATGATGTCAGCGCCTGATGCCGCAAGCCTTCAGAGGTGGTGAGCGATGATGTCAAAGACCGTGAACCCTGAGGAGACCAGACATCTTGACACCGGACAGATCGTCCGGCTGATGCAGTGCGGCGCACTGGAGGACTGTCACGAGGCGGTGGAGCGCTATCTGGTACAGATCCGGTTTCGTGAGCTGGAATCGCTGATGCTCCGGCTGTATATCGGCATGGATCTCTATCTTGCCGCGCAGCGCTTTGCGGAGGATGTCGGCATTACAGGCAGCGAATTCACCGGATTGTTCGGGACGATCGACAGTCTGTCGGAGCAGCTCCGGACAACTGACGGTACAACTTCGCTGCTGCATGATATGGTCGAGCAGTGCATCCGCTGGCGCATTGCACACGCGGAGGAAGGCGGGAACAATATTGTCCGGAATACAAAGGAATTCATCGACCGGAACTATATGCATGATGATCTTTCCCTGCCGCAGATCGCGAATGCTGTGGGACTGAGCCCCTCCTATCTCAGTGCGGTATTCAAGCGGGAAACCAAGCAGAATCTCTCGGATTACCTTGCAAAAGTGCGCATTCAGCACGCCAAGGAGCTGCTTTGCTGTTCCGGGCGGATGATCTATGAGGTCGCCTATGAGGTCGGCTTCCGCGATTACCGCTATTTCAGCCAGATTTTCAAGAAGCATACCGGCAAAACGCCCCGTGAATTTCAGGCTTTGGCCAACCAGAAATGCTGAGCATGCCATTAACTGTCAGGCGAAACCGTAAAAAAATCAACATATCGGATAACAAATCCGGTATAAATGTACGCACCGGTTGTTTATAATGTAAATACAAGTTGACGGGAGAGTCAACGGAGTAGTATGAAGGAGTGATATTATGAAAAAGCGCAGATTCTTTTCCCTGATCGCAGCATCGGCTCTTTGCTGCACATGTATGACCGGCATGACTGCCTGCGGCGGCAGCAGCGACAGCGATCTCATCAAGGTCGGCATCATCAACAACGATCCGAATGAGTCAGGCTACCGCACCGCGAATGTCAATGACCTCAAGGCGACCTTTACCAAGGAAAACGGCTATGATGCTCAGTTCTCATACAGCATGAAGAACGATGAGCAGATTCAGTTCGCCCAGAAGTATATTCAGGACGAGGTCGATTATCTGCTGCTTTCTGCGGCGGATACCGCAGGCTGGGATTCCGTCCTTCAGGATGCAAAGCAGCACGGCGTAAAGGTCATTCTCTTTGACCGTACCATCGACGCAGACGAGAGCCTCTATGAGGCATCTGTTGTCTCGGATATGGACAAGGAGGGCGAGACTGCCGTTGAATGGCTGAAGGCACAGAACCTCAGTGAATATAATATCATCCATATTCAGGGCGTGATGGGCACTGCTGCACAGAGAGGACGCTCGGGCGCACTCGACAAGACCGCAAAGGATCTGGGCTGGAATATCGTCACGCAGCAGACTGCGGAGTGGAGCGCCGAAAAGGCACAGCAGGTCGTGCAGGTCGCGATCGACGCCGGCAAGCCGTTCAATGTCATCTACGCAGAGAACGACGACATGGCAAAGGGCGCCGTCGCAGCGCTCGATAAGGCAAATATCTCGCACGGCGTCGGCAAGGACGTGATCATCATGGGCTTTGACTGCAACAAGTGGGCACTTCAGGAGCTGAAGGACGGCAACTGGAACTACGACGGCCAGTGCAATCCGTTCCAGTCCTCTTATCTGGTGGATATCATCAATAAGCTCGAAAAGGGCGAGAAGCTCGATCAGAAGACGGTCATTATGGATGAAAAGGGCTTCGACGCTGCAACGATCACGCAGGAGGATGTCGATCAGTACGGCATCGGAGGCTGATGCGGCATTGACTGAACTGCAAGGCGGGGCGGCATATAGGATTCTGTATGTCTCCCCGCCTTTTCTATCGCATCACGAAACAAGGAGGGATTGGCATGAGCGAACAGACTGTTCTGGAGCTGCGGGGGATCTCAAAATCCTTTCCCGGCGTCAAGGCATTGCAGAACGTCGATTTTACGCTGCATGCAGGCGAGATCCACGCGCTGATGGGGGAAAACGGTGCGGGAAAATCCACGCTCATCAAGGTTCTGACCGGCGTATACGAAAAGGATGCGGGTCAGATTTATCTGAACGGCGACCGCACAAGGCCTGTTCAGATTCATTCGCCGCAGGACGCGCAGCACGCGGGCATCAGTACGGTATATCAGGAGATCTCACTCTGCCCGAATCTGTCCGTTGCGGAGAATATTTATGTCGCACGCGGTGAGAGCAGGCTCGTGAGCTGGCGGAAGATGAACAAAAAGGCCGCCGCCTTGCTGGAGTCGCTCGGCATCGCCGTCAGGCCGACACAGCAGCTTGCAGGCTGCTCGATTGCCGTACAGCAAATGGTCGCGATCGCACGTGCTGTTGATATGGAATGCAGCGTGCTGATTCTCGACGAGCCGACCTCCTCGCTCGATGAGCATGAGGTCGAAAAGCTGTTTTCGCTGATGAAGAAGCTCAGGGCGCGCGGTGTCGGCATCATTTTCGTCACGCATTTTCTCGATCAGGTCTATGAGGTCTGCGACCGCATCACCGTTCTGCGGGACGGCCGGCTCGTCGGCAGCTACGATGCCGCAGCACTCCCGCGTGTGGAGCTGGTTTCAAAGATGCTCGGCAAGGAGCTCGACGATATGGCGGATATCAAGAGCGATATTCCCGTTCACAGTGCCTCCAATACCACGCCGGTCTATGCAGCAGAGGATCTTTGCTCTGCGGAGGGCATCGCGCCGTTCCGGTTTTACATCAGCAAGGGTGAGGTCAACGGCTTCACCGGATTGCTGGGCTCCGGACGCAGCGAGTCCGTCCGTGCGATTTTCGGTGCGGATAAAGTCACCGGCGGCACAGTCCGCGTCAACGGCAAGCCCGTGAAAATCCGCCGCCCGATCGACGCGATGCGTGCCGGAATCGGCTATCTGCCCGAGGACCGCAAGCGCGACGGCATCATCGGCGACCTCTCCGTCCGCGACAATATCATTCTCGCACTTCAGGTGAAGCGCGGATTTTTCCGCCCGTTCTCCCGTGCGCAGAAGATCAGATTCGCAGAACAGTATATCAAGCTGCTTGATATCAAGACCGCATCGGTCAATACGCCGATCAAGTCGCTCTCCGGCGGCAATCAGCAGAAGGTCATTCTCGGCCGCTGGCTGCTGACCGAGCCGCAGTATCTT
>CAMNJD010000558.1 GCA_946540705.1 uncultured Ruminococcus sp.
GCGTTAGAAATCCTTGCCTTGCGTCAGCAAGGCGGCGGCTTTCTGCCTTGTCTCACGACAAAAATCCTGCGCATCTATTCTTCAAGATTTCATTGGTACATCAATAGATGCAAGAAAAACCCGGGGGAGTGAGAAATATGTTTTGTCCGAAATGCGGTAAGGCTGTTGCGTCAAACCAACGATTTTGTGCAGGATGCGGTGCAGATCTGTCATCGGATCAGGAGGTTCGGACGGTCGCCGCTGCTCCGGTGCGTCCGGCGGCGGCTCCGGCATCCGTTCCCGCTCCCGTTCCGGCTCCGGTCAGACCCGCAAAGAGTCAAAGCGGCGGGATGCTCTTTCGCATCGCAGGACTGCTTGCGGCAGCCGCCATCGCAGTCAGCGCGTTTTTGCCGTTCTGGTCATATTCCTCCGGCGGACACAGCGGCAGCCTTTCGCTGATCGAATACGGCCTGCCCGGCGTGATCGTCCTGCTGATCGCGGCAGCAGCCGTGCTGTTTTCTGCCGCAGGGATCCATGCGGGCAATATCGGCTGCGGCATCATCGCAGTCGGCTACGGCTTTCTGCGCGACCTCAACCTCGAAGGCAGCATTGAACACGACTACGGCGACGACGCATCGTCGATGCTTGAGCTGCTGAATTCTGACACCGGCTTCTACCTGCTGATCGCCGGCGGTGCGGTTCTGCTGCTGGGCGGCCTCATCGGGCTGGCTGCGGGCAGATCCCGGCGGAATCCGTAATATGCAACACCCTGCCTGCGCTGTTCGCCGGAGCAGGGTGTTTTGTCATTACGGCAAATCAACTAATTTCGTATGCGGGGATTTAGGCAGAATGCCAAAGTTTGAATGAGAGTCTGCTTCCGCAGATTTAACATATTGACAAATTGTGACAGAATCGTGTATAATAGGTGTAAGCACTGTAATGGGACAGAGCTTTGTCCGCATCTGCGGATACCACAACAGGAACAGAGAGGTAATTGCATATGTTTTGTAAATCATGCGGCAGAAATAACCCCGACGGTGCTTTCACCTGCATTGGCTGCGGCGCACCGCTTGGGCAGGATGCAGCCGGTGCTCCCGGTATGGGAACTCCCGGTATGAGCGCTCCGGGCGTGGGTGCTCCGATTCAGAACCCCTATCCGACCGCACCGAATGCCTATGTGCCTGCCGCGTTTGCAGCTCCGACATCCTCGAAAAAGCTCAATATCATCGGCATCATCGGCGCAATCATCGCATTCATCAGCGTGTTCCTTCCTTATGCGACCGTATCCTTTATGGGAATCTCGCAGTCCGTTTCTTTGCAGAGTGCGGGCGGCGCGGACCGGTTCATTGTTATGGCTGCTGCTTTGGTCGGTCTGGTGCTGTCTGTCATTGGCAACCCGGTCGGCCCGACCGTCGGCGGCATTATCTGCGTCATCATGGGCTTCCTCGAAAACAACAGCATCACTACGGAAATGGATAAGCTCGGCGTTGACCTGTCGGAGTATATCTCCAAGGGTGCGGGCTGCTATATGCTGTTCGTCGGCGGCTTTATTATGATCGCAGGCGGTGTTTACGGAATTGTCACAAAGAATAAATAACCTGAAAGTGAGGACATCATTATGTTTTGCAAGAATTGCGGTGCCGCGAATCAGGACGGCGCACCTGTCTGTGCATCCTGCGGCGCACCGCTCGCTGCGGCACAGCAGCCCTACATGCAGCAGCCGGCCTATCCGCCTCCTGCGAGCTACGGTGCTCCGGCAGCATTCCCGGCAGCATCTTCGTCAAAGCGCCGCCTGAATATTCTCGGCGCACTCGGCGCGCTCCTTGCGATTATCAGTGTATTCCTTCCGTTTTTGAACGTTGAGGTGTTCGGCTATTCCGACTCCGTTTCGCTGTTCAGAGCGGAGGGCGGCTCTGACTGGATCTTCGTTGTGGCGATCGGCGCAGTCGGGCTGATCTTAGCGCTCGCCGGTCTGAATATCGGTGTAATCATCATGGGTCTGCTTGAAATCGGCATCGGCTGGCTGGAAATTCGTGATCTTGATGAAAGGCTCGGCATGGCTGCCGGCTTTGTCAGCAAGGGGCTTGGCTGCTGGCTGCTTTTTGCAGCCGGTGCGGTCATGATCCTCGGCGGTATTGTCGGTATCGCGTCAAAGCGAAAATAAACAGGGCTAATAACATTTTAGGTGGTTTCTGTAACAAAATGGGTGGTTTGCATTTGTTAGATTGTCTGCAAATCGCCCTGCGATTCACCCTTGCGGAGCTCCTCCGGTGGGGAATTTCGCACTCTGCGGAGCGCGACGAGGGGCGCTGCCCCTCGTCCCTGCAAGCCTTTGAAGAAGGCTCACATTTGTCTGCGACAAATGCGCCGAAACTTTTGATATGGGTGCGGAAAAGATACTTGTGTTAACCGGAATTTGTCAACCACCTAAAAAGTTACATACCCAATAAACAAAACCCCGGAAGCGGACTGTGAACCGCTCCCGGGGTTTGTCTTTGTCAGGATTGATACAGCCGGTCTGTCAGGGCGAGCACCTGCTCCAGCGTGAGCTGCTCAAAGCGCACGGAAGCATTGTGACCGCAGTCTGCAAGAGCCGCCGTGACCTGCTCCTTTGGCAGATCAAGTCCCGCCGTAAGCGCATTGACGGCGGTTTTTCTGCGCTGTGCAAAGCCGGCCTTCACGACCCGGAGCACTGCCTCGAGCGCCTCCTGCGAACAGGGCGGCGTATCGTAGGGCGTGATGCGGATGACCGCAGAATCGACCTTCGGCGCGGGAAAAAAGGAATCCCGCGGGACGGAAAAAAGCTGCTCGGCATGGCCTCTGAGCTGCACAGCAGCCGTCACGGCACCTGCTGCACGGCTGCCCAGCCGCGCACACAGCCTGTCCGCCGCCTCCTGCTGCACCATGACCGTGATGCTCTCGAAGCGCACCCCGGATTCCAGCAGGTGCATCAGCACGGGGGAAGTGATGTAGTAGGGGAGGTTCGCACAGACAGCGACCGGCCTGTCCCCGAACTGCTCCCGCAGAAATTCGGGCAGACTGACCTTCATAATATCCTGCCAGACGATCTGCACATGCGGGAATTCTGCGAGCGTTTCGTGCAGGACTGGCGCCAAACGCTGATCGAGCTCGACGGCCGTGACCCGCTGCGAACGGAGGGCAAGCTCCTGCGTCAGTACGCCAAAGCCGGTGCCGATCTCCAGCACGCCGCATTCCGGCGCGGGAATCCCCGCTTCCGCGATCGCGGGGCAGACCTCCGGGTCGATCAGAAAGTTCTGGCCGAGGCCCTTGGAAAAGGTGAAGCGGTGCCGCTTGGCGAGCGACCGGATCACGTTCATATCAGTAAGGTTCATCATATCAGAGTTCACCGTATCCTTTGCTTGAAAAATCATGGCCGTTCCATGGCAGAACGGAACCGGATACTGCCCGGCGCGGGCTTGCTTTTTTCAGCGTAATGTGCTATACTGTAGAAAATAAGGGTATGTAATTTTTTAGGCGGTCGGAAAAATAAGGTTCAAACAAACAGTTTTAATTTCGCCCATATTAAAAGTTTCGCTCAAGCCTTTTCAAAGGCTTGCGGGTCGAGGGCAGCGCCCTCGTCGCTCTCCGCAGAGAGCGAAATT
>CAMNJD010000559.1 GCA_946540705.1 uncultured Ruminococcus sp.
AACGGCACCTATGTGCAGGATATGCTGAACAATGTGTTTGACCGAAAGCGCTCGGATATTATTCCGAATGGTTATTATAACGCGAATACGGGGGTGAGAAGAAGATGAATGTATACGACTGGAAATCTGCTTCATACTAATGGGGGAGGGATGCTCTTGAAGAGACAGGATTCGCAGGAACTGACAATGAAAAAGCTGACTTTGACCGCATGGACACGGATACTCTGCAAGCAGGGGATGATCGACATTGCAAGGGCAAACCGCATGGAGGCAATGATTCAGCGGCTGACGGAATCCGCTGTCCGGACTGGTATACCTCAGCCCAATCAGACAGCGTGTGATAAACAATGATACACAGTTATAATTGAGAATCGTCAATCAGAAACCAGTGCCTTGAATCAGGGCGCTGGTTTTTGCCAGCATAAAATTGTATGCACATAGGAATAGTCGGAATATGGCGGCGATTTGCGAGATGACTGTAATATTTTGGCTTCATATTCCGATATGTATAGCCATTGCGTCTGCTGCATTGAAAAAGCCTGAGACAAGGCATTTCGGAGACAAATTATAAGGGAAAAGTAACGAAAAGCAAACGAGATTCTTGGTCAACCCTACCAAATCAAACTGGAAGTTTTTGTTCGCTATTGACAAAGGCGAAATCGCGTGATATAATAAATAGTAAATGTATGAGGGTGACTATACCCTCGGCACAGTATATTCCGGTGAAAATGCGAAATCTGTGAAAGGATACTATATGATATACCGGATGCCGAAATGTTTGGTCTTCTGTTAAGTGGTACCTGCGTAGATGGAATGTCACACATATTAACTGTCTGCGTGAGTGATACGCAGCGGTCTGCATATTGACAATATTTTATACATGTGCATACAAAAAGATGTAGAGGAGTTAAAATTGATGAATTTCAAAACTGATCCGCGTTTTGCCGGAATCGAAGCATTCCCAAGTAAAATCTGGCTTGCATCGCCCACGATGCACGGCGATGAGCAGAAGTGGGTAGACAAGGCGATCCGTACCAACTGGGTGTCCACAGTCGGTGAGAACATCAACGAGGTGGAGAAAGCAATCTGCGCGCATATCGGCTGCAACTATGCGGTCGCTCTTTCCTGCGGCACGGCGGCACTGCATCTGGCAGTGAAGCTCGCCGGAGAAAAGCTCTACGGAGCGCCGAAAGTCGGTCACGGCACGCTCGAAGGACACAAGGTTTTTTGCTCCGATACGACATTTGATGCAACAGTGAATCCGGTTGCCTATGAGGGCGGTGAAGCTGTGTTCATTGACACAGAGCGTGACACTTGGAATATGGATCCGGTCGCGCTGGAGAAGGCGTTTGAGTTGTATCCGGAGGTCAAGCTGATCGTGGTCGCTCACCTCTACGGCACTCCCGGCAAGGCTGACGAGATCAGAGCGATTGCCGACAAGCACGGCGCGCTGATTGTTGAGGATGCGGCGGAATCTCTGGGCGCTACTTACAAGGGAAAGCAGACCGGTCTGTTTGGCGACTATTCTGTGATTTCCTTTAACGGCAATAAGATTATCACCGGTTCCAGCGGCGGAATGCTTCTGTGCAGCGACAAGGCGGATGCGGACAAGGCGAGAAAATGGTCTACGCAGAGCCGAGAGGCTGCGCCGTGGTATCAGCATGAAGAGCTCGGCTATAACTACCGCATGAGCAATATTATTGCGGGCGTGGTCAGAGGGCAGATTCCGTATCTGAATGAGCATATCGCGCAGAAAAAGGCGATTTATGAGAGATACAAGGAGGGGCTGAAAGCTCTGCCGGTATCCACGAATCCGTTTGATGCTGTCAATTCTGTTCCGAACTACTGGCTGAGTTGTATCATCATTGACGAGGATGCAATGGCACCGATGGTACGCGGCGAGCAGGATTACCTTTACAAGAGTGAGCCCGGCAAGAGCAGTCCGCAAGAGATTCTGGATGCAATTGCTTCCTTCAATGCAGAAGGTCGTCCGGTCTGGAAGCCGATGCATATGCAGCCGATCTACCGTATGAATCCGTTTGTCACGGCAAGCGGCAACGGTCGCGGTCAGTCGAATGCTTATATCGCCGGCAGCAGTACCGATGCCGGTGCGGATATCTTCCGGCGCGGGCTTTGTCTGCCCAGCGATAATAAGATGACTGCGGAGCAGCAGGATGTTTTGATTGAGATAATTAAGAGATGTTTTGAATAAGGATGACGGATGTATTGGGGTGTGATGCATGAAAAAGATACTGGCTTTGATCGGCGCGATTGTTGCACTTGCGGCAATGGCAGGCGCTATGGCGTTTATTGCAGAACGCCTCAATGAACAAAAGGCTGAGAAATCTAAGTTCAAGCACAAGCCGCATGGCATTTATGAGCGGTTCATCAAGCGCCCGATGGATTGTTTCCTGTCTGCCGGTGCGTTGATTGTCCTCTCGCCTGTATTATTGGTACTGACGGTTGTTGGTGCCATTGAAATGGGCGGAAATCCGTTCTTTACGCAGGAGCGTCCGGGCAAAGACGAAAAGATTTTCAAGCTCATCAAGTTCCGGACGATGAACAATAAGAAGGATGAGGACGGGAATCTGTTGCCAGATGAGGTTCGTTTGACAAAGTACGGGAAATGGCTCAGAAGCACAAGCCTTGACGAGCTGCCCGAATTGTTTAACATTGTAAAAGGCGATATGAGCATTGTTGGACCGAGACCGTTGCTTGTAAAGTATCTTCCTTACTATCGTGACGAGGAACGAGAACGTCATGCAATACGACCCGGTTTGACAGGATACGCACAAGTGAATGGCCGCAATTATTTGATGTGGGATGAACGTATCAAGTTGGATGTTGAATATGCTAAAAGCATTTCACTCATTCGCGATATAAAAATATTGTTCAAAACCGTTGAGAAGGTTATTAAACGTTCAGATGTGGCGGAAAAGAGGATAATGCCTTTAGATCAAGTACGAGAAAAGGAGAAAGAAAATGCGCTTTGAGAAAGAAGTTGGAGAATCCTTAACCTATAAATTTGCACAGGCCGCAGGAGAGATGAGAGCACAGGGTAAGGAGATCATCTCTTTGGGGTTAGGAGAGCCGGATTTTAAAACGCCTGAATATGTAGTTGAAGCAACAACAAAAGCATTGCATGATGGATTCACCCATTATTCGGCTACACAGGGATGGCCGGATCTGCGCAAGCTCATTGCAGCAGATTGCAACCGCAATTACAATGCAGATTATTCGATGAATGATGTCATTGTTACTCCCGGCATTAAAGCCGCTGTCTATTTCTCTTTGGCGGTGATTCTGGAACCGAATGATGAGATTATTCTGATATCGCCGTATTATGTTTCATACCCTGCAATGGTGAAGCTTGCTGAACCAACGGCTAAGATTGTAAATGTTACTCTGGATAAAAACTTCAGACTGGATACGGAAAAGCTCAAAGCAGCGTTCAACAGTAATACAAAGGCTATTCTGATAAATACACCGAACAACCCGACGGGTATGGTGCTGTCGCAGGAGGAAGTGGAACTGATCGTTGCATTGGCATCAGAGTATAATGCTTATGTCATTGCGGATGAGGTCTATGAAAAACTGGTGTATTCTAAATATAAACACACCAGCTTTGGAAAGTATCAGCAGATTAAGGATAGGCTGGTGATTTGCAACGGCTACAGTAAGTCGCACGCCATGACGGGCTGGAGACTTGGTTATGCAATCGGTGCACATGATATCATTGCAAAAATGAATAAGCTGCAGCAGCATATCAATACCAATACCTGTACTTTTATCCAAGTGGGCGCATGTTCTATCTATCAGAATGAACCTGCTCATATCCCGCCCTATGTACAGGAGTTAGAAAAGCGAATTGCCTTCTTTGATGACAGGCTGAATAAGCTGGATTATATCACGGCTGTGAAACCGCAGGCAGGGTTCTTCTATTTTGTTGACATCTCGCAGACAGGCGTGGATTCTAACACATTCTGCGCGGATCTGCTGAAAAAGACTGGTATTGCTTCTACTCCTGGAATCGCATTCGGACCGGAATGGGATAGCTATGTGCGTTTTTCTATCGCTGTTCCAATGACGACTTTGGAACGCGCTGCTGAATTGCTGAAAGGATATCGGTTTGAGTCATGAATATGAAAATCGTTCTTACAAGAAGTATGGTTGCAGGGGATATCCAGTATATCAAGGATGGACTCGATCAGGCTTTGTCTGGACAGTACGAGATTCTTTTCCCTTCTGAATTTACGGAAGACTGTATCTGTGAATTAGCAAAAGATGCGGATATTCTGCTTGGCCCGTATGTAACCGAAAAGATCATAAAATCAGCAGAAAAGCTGAAACTCATTCAGATTCCGTGGACCGGAATGGATACATTCAACTTCTCGGCAGTACAGGGAATCACCATACCAGTATGCAATACGCATAGCAATGCAGATTCCGTTTCGGAGCTTGGCGTATCTATGATATTAGATTTGCTGAAAAAGCTCTCTTATCACGATCGAAAAATGCGCATCGGAAACTGGAACCGCGATCAGAAGCCGCTGAATCTGAAATCCAGACTGCTTTCCAAACAAACTATATGTGTGCTGGGATACGGAAATATCGGTTCCCGCATTGGCAAATTGGTCGCTGCATTCGGTGCCAATGTCATGGCCGTGGATAATCATGCAGAAGAAAATGATTCGTCAGTCATCGTGTACCGCAGTGCGCAGATGTCAGAGGCTGTCACTTCTGCTGATGTTGTAGTGTGTGCATTGCCTTTGACTGATATGACACGCGGATTGATTGATGCGGAAATGATAAATAAGATGAAAGATAATGCATTGCTTGTGAATGTTTCCAGAGCAGCAGTTATTCAGGAAGATGCGGTTTGGAACGCATTGCAAAGCGGCAAATTGTCAGGTTTTGCGTCTGATGTTTGGTGGAATGCACCAAAGCGTGGTGAGACGGAAAGCTATCCTTCCGCATATCATGAATTCTGGAAACTGGATAATGTAGTAATGTCACCGCATAGAGCAGGGTTCATTGAGGGCTCGCTTCCTCATCTTGACGGTGCGATTGATAATATCATCGCACTTGCGAAGGGCGGACAGTTGGCATGCATAGTTGACGTGAATAAAGGATATTGAGGTGTTGTGTAAGATGAACTTTCTGATTCTTGCGGCAGGAACGAGAAATAAAATTGTCCAGTATTTTAAGAAAACGTTTGAGGGTATTGGAACAGTTGTTGCAACGGATGCGAGCGAATTAGGCCCTGCTATTTATGATGCGGATAAGTATTACATTGTCCCTTCCATTACTGAGACGGGATATGTTGATCTGATTCTCGACATCTGTAAGAAAGAGAACATCAACGGTGTTCTTAGCTTGATTGATCCGGAGCTGAGCCTTCTTGCCGAAAATGTGGAGAAGTTCAAGGAAGTCGGAACAACTGTCATTGGCAGTTCCTATGAACTGTGTGAGATGTCACTGGATAAAATGCTGATGTTTAAATGGTTGGTAGAGCATGGATACCGTTGCGCACGGTCATGGGATAATAAAGAGGACTTTATCAAAGCATTGAATGCTGGTGAAGTGAGTTTTCCGGTTTTTGTAAAACCTGCACGCGGTTCAGCTTCAATCAGCATCTCAAAAGTGAACGACATAGAGACAGTTGAGCTCCTTTGTTCCCATGAGGAAGGCCTGATGATTCAGGAGTTCCTCAATGGACAGGAATTCGGCGCGGATGTATATATTGATCTGATTTCCGGTGAAGTTGTTTCGATTTTCACCAAGAAGAAAATTAAAATGCGTGCGGGAGAAACAGATAAAGCTGTTAGCTTCAAGGATCCAGTATTATTTGAACTGATTAAGCGTTTTGTGAAAGAAGCAGGTTATAGAGGTCAGATTGATATTGACATCTTCTGTATCAATGGTGAATATTACATTTCCGAAGTGAATCCTCGTTTCGGCGGAGGATATCCTCATGCATATGAATGCGGCTGCGATCATATGACGCTAATTAAGAACAACCTGAATGGCATTGTTAATGAAAAGCATATCGGGGAATATGATGAAGGAATCTATATGATGAAGTATAATGAACTGAAGATAATCAGAAAGCAGGCATGATATGCAGATGAAACGACTGATCTATCAAATCAGAATGTTCACGATATCCGGTGGGGGCGTTAAGCGTACCGACTGGCTGAGGAAGCATCATGTGTATGGTCATATCGGCCCAAATGTGATGATCCAGTCACGAAAGATTCCGCTATATCCGGAGTTAATTAAGATTGGTAGTAATGTTCGCATTGCGTCAGGAGTCAGCTTTATTACCCATGATGTTGTTCACAATATGCTGAATAATATTCCGGGCAACAAGTACAAGTATACCGAAAAAAAGGGCAGGATCACTATAGGAGACAATTGCTTTATCGGAGCGAATTGTATCATCCTGTATGATGTCACGATCGGTAACAACTGCATTATCGGCGCAGGAAGCGTTGTAACAAAGAATATCCCTGACGGCAGCGTTTGTGCAGGCGTTCCATGTAAGGTTATTTCGGATTTTGAATCCTTTAAGAAAAAACGTATGTAAATGAGAGGCTAAAATGAAATTGATGGATACGATCGAGGGAGAACAGTTTTTTGATGAATATATCATGGCCGCTCCTGGGAGTGATTATGGAAAAGCCATGTGGAGTGATATCGGAAATGTTAAGAATGCGATTCTGCTTAACGATGCAATAAAAGATAATACTCCGAAACTGATCAGACTGCTCCATCACATTCATTTTAGTTTTTGGCTGAACAAAAAAATTGACCTTCCTTTTCAAGGTGCGTGGAAGCCGTTCTATTCAATCGAATCGGTTTCGCTTCATCCGAATAAGAAATACTGCATAATCTTTACAGATATCAGTGCTTGCCGTACTGATATCCGATATCTTGAGCAGCTTTCTCATAAGAAAAATGTCACGCTTGCCATGATTATGGTTAACACAGTGGACAAAAAAGAAAGAATTCTCAAGAAAAGAATGCAGTATTTTTCGATGCTTTTTTCTTTTGATAAAAATGATTCCGAGAAGTACGGCGCTTATTATCATCCGATGAATTATTCGGTGGATACTTCGCTTTGCAAGTCAAAAGTACGCTATGATGTTTTTTTTGTCGGAATGGCAAAAGCCAGACTGCCGATGCTGAAAGCGATCTATAAAAAGCTCCGGAAAAGCGGCGTAAAGGCACTGTTTTATATATCCGGTGTCGATAAAACACAGATGTCGAGATGTGGAATTCGTTATAACCAGTGGCTTAGCTATAGTGATGTACTGCAATATACGATGCAGTCGAATTGTCTGATTGAGGTAGTTGATGCGGAACAGTCTGGAATCACACTGCGTACAATGGAAGCAATCTGTTACAACAAGAGACTAATAACGAATAATCGGACAATCATTGATTCACCATATTTTAACAGTGCTTATATAAAAGTGTTTGAGAAGCTTAGTGATATTGACGTTGAGTTTCTAAAAGATAGATCGCCCGTTGACTATCATTATCAGGGCGATTTCTCTCCGATACACTTGCTCGAACATATTAACAGCGTATATCATGAACAAAGTAAATGATTTAATGAACGTTGCTAACAGGAGTTGTTTTTATGAGTGGAACAAAACTGCGGAATGAGAAGATGAGAGTGCTGGTTCTTCTTTCTGCTTATAATGGCGAAAAATTCATACTTGAACAGCTTAACAGTCTAAAGGCGCAGGAAGGTGTTCAGATGCACTGCCTGATTCGCGATGATGGTTCTTCAGATCGTACATCGGAACTGTTGGAGGAATACTGTCGCAAAAATCCTGGATTTGAATGGATTAAAGGACAGAATTGTGGTGTGATAAAAAGCTTTAATGAATTATTGAAAAACGATCTCTGTATGCAATATGACTGGATTGCGTTTTGTGATCAAGATGATGTATGGTTATCAGCAAAGCTGAAACGAGCAGTTCATGTTTTGATGAAAAGCAATTTGCTGGAGAATAAGCCGTTGGTCTATTGTAGTAATCTGGAATTAGTTGATGCTTCTCTTGCACATATCGGCTATATGAGAAGTGCTTCCGTAAAGGTTACAAAGTATACTGCGGTTGTTCAAAATTGTGCGACTGGATGTACAATGGTGTTTAATCAGGCGGCACGATTAGAATATCTTAAAGGGATCGACAGTGCAATGGAGATGCATGATTACTGGATGTTTTTAATCGGAGTATACCTTGGCAACCTCATTTATGATTCGAGAGCTTTGATTCAATACCGTCAGCATGGGGCAAATGTGATTGGGGCTAAAAAACAGACAATTAAGGGCGCTGTCCAAAACCTATCTAAAACTGGAAACCATGAAAAGATGCTGCTGGACTTTATGGATATATATTCAGAGTCCATTTCGGATGATGATAAAGCCGTTATGAAACTGGTCACAAGAGCAAATCACGATTGGAAATGCAGGCTTCATTTGATGTTGGATCCAAGGTTTCATGGATATTCATTTAAAAGGACATTAGGATTTAAAATCCGTGCGGCGATTGGTCGGGTTTATTGAAGGAGAATAAATGAATAATTATAGTAAGCCGAAACTGCAAACCATCATTCAAAAGTTAAAAGGAATTGCACACAGTGGAATAGAACATAATGATACTGAAAAAGCCCTCGAGGCAATTGCTGCTTGCGCTAAAATCGAGTACTTTTGGAATCAGCAATATTATGATGCTGAACTTGAGGAAATGGTTGGTTCCATTGCAAAAGAATGGAAGAAAGAATCATATAAATCCGAGAATAATACAGTCCTGTTTTACGATGAACCTGGATTCGATCTGCGTGCGCTGAGTATAGTTTATCTGAAGGGACTTGCAATGGCTGGCTTTCGCGTAGTGTTTGTAACACGATTCGAATCAAAAGATAAACAACCGGTTCTTCATAAGGCTTTAGCCTCGTTTGACATTATCTTTGAGTATTATTCAATGAAGGCTCCCTACAGGATTCAAATCGGTTCTTTAATTAATTTGATACAAAAATATAAGCCTTTTTCCGTCATAGCCCATTCGGATGCATATGATCCGGTATGGCCAGTTGTTTTTTCGATTTTTAAACCATCATTCGAACGCTATGTAGTAAATTTGACAGATCATGGATTCTGGTTAGGAAAAGAATGCATAGATTATGTATTGGAATTTAGAGATTATGGTGCATCAGTTTCTTTGAGTCAGCGCGGTCTCCCGCGTGAGAAACTGATTAAGCTTCCGTATTATCCTTATATCGATTATCAAGTTGAATATCAAGGGTTGCCTTTTGATGAGCAGAAGAAGTTTATTTTTACAGGTGGAAATCTTTATAAAACCATCAGTGAGGATCGCCTGTATTACAAGATGATTTCGAAGATTCTGAAAGATTTTCCAGATCTTATGTTTTTGTATGCGGGTTCAGGTGATGCCAGATTGCTGGATGAAATGGCGCAAAAGTTTCCGAAACGTGTGTTTCATATTAAAGAAAGAACAGATTTGTATCAGATCATGCGCCGCTGTGAGTTCTATGTGAATTCCTACCCTGTGATTGGCGGTTTGATGACACAGTATGCAGCATCAAGTGGAAAGCTGCCGCTCACATTGAATCATGCAGATCGAGCAAATGGTTTGCTTCTGCATGATAAAGAATCAAATGTTTTGTTTACAACACCTGAGGAATTACTGAAAGAAGCAAGAAAGCTTCTTTCTGATTCGGATTATCTTATGCAAAGAAGTAAACAGATCGCAAACGAGGTTCTGACACCGGAACAGTTCAGTGATGGGCTGCAATCCGCCTTACTCTTACATAAGACTTCTTATGTAATCCATTTTCATGAGGTGGATGTTGAATCCGTTCATGTTGAACACGCATATTCTTTTGCACCGATTAATTTATTCCGAGCAATTGCACAGCGAAATCATAAAAAATTGATTCCATATTTCCCTATATTGTTCTTGAAGCGAACGATTCTAGCTGCGAAAGGAAAGCTTTAAATCGAAGTTAAGATATTATAAAAAGGAGAACACTGATATGTATATAATGCCGAATAATCTGGGCAGACAGTATTTGCTCCATGCCGAGGAATACGAAAAAAAAGCGGTAGAGGTTCTGCGCTCCGGATGGTACATTCTCGGAAACGAAGTAAAGAGCTTTGAAGCAGAATGGGCTGCATATGTGGGTGCAAAATATTGTGTCAGTCTGGCAAGCGGTCTGGATGCACTGAAAATCAGTTTTGAGCTGCTCGGTATTGGCGAGGGCGATGAGGTTATTGTCTGCGGCAATGCGTATATCGCGTGTGTTATGGGCATTACAGTCAAGGGCGCAACCCCCGTGTTTATAGAGCCGGATCAGTATGATAACATTGACGCAGACAAAATCGAGGAAAAGATTACAGACAAAACAAAGGCGATTCTTGCAGTCCATCTTTACGGTCAAGCCTGCGATATGACAAAGATTATGACGATTGCCCGCAAATACTGTCTTCGTGTTGTCGAGGATTGCGCACAGAGCCATGGTAATCACTGGCAGGGGCAGAAGGTTGGAACCTTTGGTGATATTGGTTGTTTTAGCTTCTATCCCAGCAAGGGCTGCGGTGCATTTGGCGATGCAGGCTGTGTTGTCACCAAAGATGAAGCGTTGGCACAGAAATTCCGCATTTTCCGCAATTACGGCAGCGAGAAACGTTATCATAACCAGATGATCGGCAGTAACAGCCGTCTTGACGAGATTCAGGCTGGACTGTTGCGTGTGAAGCTGAAGCATCTTGATGATTTCAATAAAGAACGCTGCCAAATCGCAGAACGCTATATGAAGGAGATTAATAATCCTTTGGTGCGGCTTCCGCAGATTCGTCCCGGAGCAGATTCGACATGGCATCAGTTTGTCATCCACTGTAAGAAGCGGGATGAACTTCAGAAGTATCTGGAGGAGCATGAGATAGGTACCCTGATTCATTATCCGATTCCGCCGCATCTTTCTGAGGCTTATGCGTATCTCGGAATGAAGAAGGGTGATCTCCCAATCACAGAGCAATATGCAGCTGAGGTGCTGAGTTTGCCTATGTATAATGGCATGACATCTGAGGAACAGGATTGGGTGATTGCTTGTATCAATGCTTTTCAGCCGGAGGTATGAAAATGATTGGTTTGTCGCAGGTTCAGATGGTAGAATTTCCTCTTCACGGAGATGAGCGCGGACGCTTGGTCGTCGTGGAGGGCATGAAAGACATTCCGTTTGATATCAAAAGGTTGTTTTACATTTATGGCTCTGATAAGGATGTTGTCAGAGGGACACACGCAAACCGTAAAAGTGAGTTTGTTCTAATCAATGTTGCCGGCACCAGCAAGGTCAAGGTGAAGGACGGGCTGGGCAATGAGAAGGTATTCGATCTCGACAGACCGAATATCGGCGTGTATCTTCCTACGTTGGTTTGGAAGGATATGTATGATTTCAGTGCTGATTCTGTGTTGCTTGTGCTTTCCAATGAGCCTTATGATGCAACGGAGTATATTCGCGATTATGACGAGTTTTGCAGAATTGTCAGTGAGCAAAAAGGAGAATGAACATGAATAATCTTGAAAAGTATAACGAAATCTTTACCCGCCTTTTTTCTGTGGAAGAAAGCGAGCTGAATGAGGATTTTACCTTTGCTACAGTCGATAAGTGGGATTCTCTGCTGCATATGACCTTGATCTCGGAGCTTGAGGATACATTTGATATTATGCTGGATACAGAGGATATCCTGCATTTCGGCGGCTATGTAAACGGTAAAACAATCCTAAAGAAATACGATATCAGTTTTGAGGATTAAACATGGGTTTGCTAGATGGAAAGGTTGCAATCATTACCGGTTCAGCAAGAGGAATTGGAAAAGCGATTGCATTGCTGTATGCACAGGAAGGTGCAGAGGTCATTATCAATGATGTTCGCGCAGGCAGCGCAGATGAATGGATTAGCCAAAGCGAGTTTGCAGACCAACTGCATCCGTATTATTTTGATATCAGTGACAGTTCACAGGTGCGTCAAAATGTAATGGCAATTAAGAAGGAGCTGCATAAGATTGACATTCTTGTGAATAATGCAGGCGTGGAATTCAATGAGCTGATCGGCATGATCTCACCGGAACACATGGATTTGATGTTCCGTGTGAATGTTTATGGCACGATTGAGATGATTCAGGCAGTCAGCCGCGTAATGGCACGCAATGAAAACGGCGGCAGCATTATCAATATCTCCTCGATGGTCGGTCTGCACGGCAATCCCGGACAGATGGTTTATTCTGCAACCAAAGGTGCTGTGATCGCACTAACCAAAACTGCTGCAAAGGAGCTTGCTCCAAAAAAAATCAGAGTGAATTCGATTGCACCTGGCTTGACAAAAACGGAAATGATGGAGCAGGCAGATATCGAAAAGCTTCAGGGCAGAATCAGCAATATTGCACTGGGCAGAATTGCGGTGCCGGAAGATATTGCGGGTGGATGTTTGCTGCTTGCCTCGGATTATGCCTCGTACATCTCTGGTCAGATTCTTCCGGTTGACGGATGTACAATCATGTGAAAGAAAAGAGCGATGATATGTTTTTGAATCTTGACAGACGAAAAGAAGATGAGCTGGTAGGAGTTGATTCATCTGATGCGGTGCTGACCGTCGGTGAGCTGAATGAAGAGAAAATGAAACTGTCTTCGCTCCTTTCTGCACGCTCCATTGTGTTTATTCTTTGTAATAACACAGTTGGTGCGTTGGCAGCATACTTGAATACGGTTCGTTTGGATGCTGTACCGGTCATGTTGAGCAGTAAAACAGACAAGCAGCTTCTTAACAACCTTTATGAGGTCTACCAGCCTGCATATGTTTGGTGCCCGGATGGAAATGACCGCTTCTTTTCAGATGCTTCAATGGTTTATCAGGCAAAGGGATATCAGCTGTACCGCACATCCAATGCACTGTATGATATCCATCCTTCCCTGGAATTGCTGATGACCACATCCGGTTCTACCGGCAGCCCGAAGCTGGTGCGTTATAAAAAAGGCAATCTCGAAGCAAATGCAAAGAATGTTGCGCTTGCTTTTGGGTGGACGGCAGAAGAACGTCCGCTCTGCGATTTGGCAATGAATTATACGATGGGCTTAAATGTTGTGAATACACATATTTATGCAGGTGCAACTGTGTATCTAACAAATGAGAACATCATGAGTGCGCCGTACTGGGACTATATCAAAAAATATCAGCTTACAAATCTGACGCAGGTTCCGTTCGGATATGAACTGATGCTCAAGCTGCGGTTCACGCGTATGGATCTGCCCTATCTGACCACACTTTCTCAGGGCGGCGGAAAGCTGACCGATAAAACCTTTGAGACACTTGCAGACTATGCCGGCAAAACCGGCAAACGGTTTATTGCAACATTCGGCACCACCGAAACGGCAGCCCGCATGACGCTGCTTGATCCTGCGCTGGCAAAAGAGAAAATCGGCAGCATCGGCAGGGCAATTCCGGAGGGAATGCTCATGTTGCTGGACGATAACGGCAATGAGATCACCGCGGCGGATACAGAGGGGGAACTTGTGTATTCCGGCCCGAATGTCACAATGGGTTATGCGGTCTGCCGTACAGATCTGGAAAAGGGCGATGAGTTCTGCGGGACTTATCACACTGGTGATATCGCTGTAAGGGATGCGGATGGGTGCTACTATATTGTCGGCAGAAAATCTCGTTTTTTGAAAATGCTTGGATATCGGGTAAGTCTGGATCAGATTGAGAGATTGGTAAAAGATCAGTTTAGAATTGAAGTTGCCTGTACGGGCAGTGATGATCATATGCTTGTGTTTATTACAGAGGATACCCGTAAAGATGACATTTTGTCGTTTGTCAGTGAAAAAACCGGTTTTTACCGTTCTCTGTTTGAAGTGAAAGTAATCTCTGAGATCCCGAAGAATGATACTGGGAAGATTATGTATAAAAATTTGATTTGAAAAGGGAGCAGAGAATCCTATGCAATCCAAAGGGCGAAGTAAGCTTTTTATTGATAATATTCTGATTTATGGCCTAGGAAGTATGATTAGCAAATTTGTTCCGTTAATTATGCTTCCTATCATAACAAAAATGTATCCGAATACCGGATATCTTGGATTGAATGATTTATCAACTACTTTTATATCATTTGCCGCAGCATTAGCTGTTTGTGGAATGTACGATGCAATGTTCAGATTGTTTTTTGACAATAAATCCGAAGAATGGCAGACAAAGGTTTGTTCAACGGCTTTTGTGTATGTCAGCGTTTCGGCGGTGTTTATCAGCATTATCTGTACGTTTTTTAGGAAACAGATTGCGGAATGGTATTTTGATGACGCAAAGTATGAACCCTTGGTCATGGTCACAATTTTAGGATTCCTGATTAGTGCTACAAACCAAATCGTATCTGCACCGACTCGAATTCAAAACAAGCGTAAAGTATTCATTATTACCAATACAATATCTCCCATCATCTCGTATAGCATTGCAATCCCTCTTATATTAAAAGGATATTATATAATGGCAATGCCCATTGCAACTGTAATTGCTGCATTTACTTTAGAAATTTCCTTTTCTGTCATGAACAGAAAGTATTTTAAACCAAAGCTCTTTGACAAGGAAACGCTTATTTCATTGTTAAAAATCGGCTTGCCATTATTACCTAATTTCTTGATTTATTGGGTATACAATTCTGCTGATAAATTAATGATTACTAAACTAATTGATTTGGATGCAGCCGGAGTATATTCGGTAGCCTCAAAGATAGGGCATATCAGTAATTTAATTTACACAGCCTTTGCAAGCGGATGGCTATATTTTGCATATTCAACAATGAATGATGATGATCAAATCCAATTAAAATCCCGAATATTTGAATATATGGGCGCTATTTCGTTTGTAGCAACGACCGCTTTAATGTGTGTATCCAAGCTAGGATTTGTTATATTTTTTCCACCCAGTTGCCTGGAGGGCTATCTTGTCACACCGTATCTATTTGTCTCACCCCTAATGCTGATGCTTTATCAGATCATTGCCAATCAGTTCACCATTGCCAAAAAAACATATATGAACTTGCTGACGCTTTCAGTCGGTGCGATTCTAAATATTGTTTTGAATCTGATTCTAATTCCAGCAATAGGAATTGAGGGTGCCTCAATAGCCACTATAACAGGATACATTGTATCAATACTGTTATGTGTATTTTGGCTTACCCGAATGAAACTGATTATGATTACAAAAAAGACTTGCATAAACGCTCTCATCTTTGTTATGTTTTTTATAACATGGAGATTTATTTTCCATAGCAGTTATATATTATCGTGTGTATCAGGCTTGTGTGTGATTAGTATTTATTTTGTTTTTTATAAGAATATGATATTCAACATTTTGAAGAAGAGGAGAAACAAGAAATGATCTATGGTAAAGAAATCACTGGTTTAACTGTTAAGCTTCGCTCTGTAACGGAGGATGATGCAGAGGCAACCTATAAAATGCGTATGGATAGTGAAAAAGTAAAATATATGCATAAAGTTAATGGGACAGTAGAAGATCAGCGAAACTACATCAAAGCCCAACGAAAAAAAGCGGGTGATTATTTGTTTCTTGTAACTGATCTTCAGGGGCATCCAATCGGCATGCGAGGAATATATGATGTTAGAGAAACAAGCGCTGAAAGCGGAAGAACAATCGGATATGGAGACGCATTCCAGAATATGGAGGCGCTATTGTTGGGAATAGATTTTGCGTTTGATGTTCTTGGTGTTGAAACTGTATATATGGATGCTGCAGCTGATAACAAGTCAGTGCGTGGTATTCAGCAGCAAATTGGAGCGATTGAATACAAAAGAGAATTCTTGGAAGATTTAGGATATGAGTATGTGTTTTCGACTCTCCAGAAAAATGATTATTTTAGATGCAAGGAAAGAATAATGCATTTGATTAAGCGCCATGTACAGCGTGCTGCGCAGGAAAGCAACATATGATATTTAATAATAAAAAAATACCGTTTGAAAGTATAACACTCGTTTACTATTTTTTGATACCATTACTAAAGTCTTTGATTTTTTCAAGAATCCCACATGGAGGTTATATTTTGATTGGGCTTCTTGGCGTTTTAATTATTATAACAATTATTGACAAAAAAACGATTGGTCGGTATTTAGATATTATTGTTGTTTATTCGATAATAATTGTTCTGTTCGCTGTTAGATTACTTTCTGAGCCGTCAGTACGAGTATGGATCTCTAGAGACTATGGTATAAAGTATATGTTTTTTGTTGGTGGAATATTTGCTTATGCTGTAATTCGAATTCAGAATTCACCGGAGCAAATGCTGAAGTCACTAACTGTAGTTGCCATAGTACTGGGCTTATATTATTCGGTTCAAGTTCTAGAGCCACTGAGAAATGGCTACTGGACAATTGAAAGGTTTGGAGCTGTTGTGCATGATAAGAGCAACATGAGTTGGAGCTACGGCGTTCTTTTTGTGATATCCATTTTACTTGCAAATGCAATACTATATAAAAAACTAATTCTATATTTCCCTGTTGGTGTGGGTTTAATCGGGATTTTGTTGTACGGAAGCCGTGGAACGATAGTGTGTTTTGCAATTGGCATATTACTACTTATCTGCGTTTATAATCGGAAAATGGATTACAAAAAAATCCTGTTATTATTGACAATTGGCGTTTTTGCATTGTTTTTGTTTTCAGAATGCGGCGCAACTAGTATCAATAATTTTACGAAAAGTATCGGATGGGATTCTCGGTTAGTTGATACCTATGTGAAAATGGTTCTCGGTAATAGATCGCTGGAATCTGAATCGAGCGGTAGAGATCGAATCTGGAAACTGGTTATTCGGATGATTAAGGAAAAACCGTATGGATATGGTCTGATGGGGCATCGGACTGCGATATATAATATCGGAATCAAATGGGGCTACAGCCACGATTTCTTCCTTGATATTTTGGCAGAATATGGTGTGATTGACGGTGGTTTGATAATTCTATGCTTGGCAGTGGGATTTATTCGATATTTTATCAAGAGACGGAATAATACAGAAGTGCTGATTATGATAGTATTCATCATGGTATCTTGTGAAATGCTGCTTTCAGCATACTACTGGATACACTATGGACTTTGGGCAATGTTTGCACTGTATATGAATCGATTCCAATCAAATTGGAGTAAGGTTACAATATCAATGCGAATAAAGAATATGTTAAAGGAGTGAAATTCGAAATATGAAAGGAATCATTCTTGCCGGTGGCTCCGGCACCAGACTGTACCCATTGACAATGGTCACCTCCAAACAGCTTCTGCCTGTTTATGACAAGCCGATGGTTTTCTATCCGCTGTCCACACTGATGCTTGCGGGCATCAAGGATATTCTCATTATCTCTACGCCGACTGATCTCCCCAATTTTGAGAGACTTCTTGGTGATGGCTCTCAGTTTGGTATCAATTTACGCTACAAGGTGCAGCCCTCTCCGGATGGTCTCGCGCAGGCGTTTATCCTCGGCGAAGAATTCATCGGCGAGGATGCATGTGCGATGGTACTCGGCGATAATATCTTTTATGGTAATGGCTTTGGTACAATTCTGCGCACTGCGAAAACTAACGCTGAGGATAATAACCGTGCCACGGTATTCGGTTATTACGTTCCCGATCCGGAACGCTTCGGTGTCGTAGATTTTGATGCCGACGGACATGCGTTGTCCATCGAAGAAAAGCCTGCAAATCCGAAAAGCAATTATGCGGTGACAGGTCTGTATTTTTATCCGGCGGGCGTCAGCGCAAAGGCGAATCAAGTGAAACCTTCTGCACGCGGTGAGTTGGAGATTACAACACTTAATGAAATGTATCTGCATGAAAGTCTGCTTGATGTGCAGCTCCTCGGCAGAGGCTTTGCATGGCTCGATACAGGTACAATGGACAGTCTCGCGGAGGCAACCAATTTCGTTCAGATGATTCAGAACCGTCAGGGGATTGAGATTTCTGCACCGGAGGAAATCGCATTTATCAATGGATGGATTGATAATGCAGGACTGCTCAAAGCAGCGGAGAAATACGGAAAGTCTCCGTATGGGCAGCATCTGAAGAAAGTTGCCGAAGGCAAGATTAAGTATTAAGGAAGTGCCATCTATGGGTAATTTTACATTTACCGAAACGAAGATTAAAGGAGCGTTTATCATTGATGTCAAATCCTATGGTGATAACCGCGGCTATTTCATGGAGACATATAAAGAGTCTGATTTTATGGAAGCAGGACTTGATTACAGCTTTGTGCAGGATAATCAGTCCAGTTCACGCAAGGGCGTGCTGCGCGGTCTGCATTTTCAGAAAACGCATCCGCAGGCAAAGCTGGTTCGCGTTCTGAAGGGCGAGGTTTTTGATGTTGCAGTGGATCTGCGCAAAGGCAGTCCGACATACGGTCAGTGGGTCGGTGTTGTTCTGTCGGAAGAAAACAAGCGGCAGTTTATGATTCCGCGCGGATTTGCGCACGGATTTGTTGTGATGAGTGATTATGCAGAGTTTGCGTATAAATGCGACGAGCTGTATCATCCGGAGGATGAAGGCGGCATTATGTGGAACGATCCTGCAATCGGGATTGACTGGCCGGATGTCGGTGAGCTCATCCTCAGCGAAAAAGATAAGTCCCATCCGTCATTAGCCGAAAGCAAGATTGAGTTTTAACAGGGAGGATCAGATCATGACCATTATCGTAACAGGCGGTGCCGGTTTCATCGGCTCGAACTTTGTATTCCATATGCTGAATACATATCCGGATTACAGAATCATCTGTCTGGATAAGCTGACATACGCGGGCAATCTCTCGACGCTTGCTCCTGTCATGGATAATCCGAACTTCCGCTTTGTGAAGCTCGATATCTGCGACAGAGAAGGCGTTTATAAGCTCTTTGAGGAAGAAAAGCCGGATATCGTGGTCAATTTCGCCGCAGAGTCCCATGTTGATCGTTCGATCGAGAATCCGGAGATTTTCCTCCAGACGAATATCCTCGGCACGCAGGTGCTCATGGATGCTTGCCGCAAGTACGGCATTCAGCGCTATCATCAGGTTTCGACCGACGAGGTTTACGGCG